>DASYWD010000157.1 GCA_035936415.1 Longimicrobiaceae bacterium | reverse complement strand
GCGGCGGCCGGGCCCGCAAACGACGCGGACGCGCGCGCCGCGGCCGAGCGCTTCGGATCGCTGCGGATGCGCACCTTCGCGATGGCGCAGCGGCGCGGGGTGGAGGTGTGGGCGTGGGAGTCGCCGGACCCCGCGGGGCGGCCGGTGACGGTGTACCAGCTCTTCACCCGGATGGTGCGCGACGACTCCGAGCTGCTGGCCGCGCTGCGCGGCAGGAGCCGCGCGGAGGGCACGGCGTGCTGATCGTGGGGCTGATGTCTGGGACCTCGCTGGACGGGGTGGACGCGGCGCTGGTGGAGATCGACGGGGAGGGGGCGGACGACGTCCGCTTCCGCCTGGTGCACTGGCTCACCGAGCCGTACGGCGAGGAGCAGCGCGAGGCCGTACACGGCGCGATCCTTGCCGGATCGGCGGAGCGTATCTGCGGTCTGCACACCGACCTGGGGGAGTGGATGGCCGCGGCGGCGGCGCGCGTGTGCGAGGAGGCCGGCGTCCCGCGCGAGCGGGTGGCGGCGGTCGGCTCGCACGGGCAGACGGTGTGGCATCGTCCCCCGGCGGACGGGCGGCGCGGCGCCACCCTCCAGCTCGGCGACCCGGCCACCATCGCGGAGCGCACCGGGATCGCCGTGGTCTCCGACTTCCGCACCCGCGACATGGCGGCGGGAGGGCAGGGGGCGCCGCTGGTCCCCTGGGTGGACCGGCTCCTCTTCTCCCTCCCCGGGAGCGCGCGGGCGCTCCAGAACGTCGGCGGGATCGGCAACGTGACCTGGGTGCCGCCGCGGGCGTCCGAAGAAAGCGCCTTCGCGTTCGACACCGGCCCGGGGAACGCCCTGATGGACGCGGCGGTGGAGCTGGCGACCGGCGGGCGGCTCTCGTTCGACCAGGACGGCCGCCTGGCGGCGCAGGGGACGGTGGACGAGGCGCTCCTGGAGGAGCTGCTCCGGCACCCGTACTTCGCCGCCGAGCCGCCCAAGTCCACCGGGCGGGAGGAGTTCGGGCGGCCGTTCGTGGAGCGGCTGGTGGCGGCCACCGAGCCGGAGGGTGACCGCGACTGGCTGGACCTGGTGGCGACGCTCACGGAGCTGACGGCGCGCTCCATCGCGGACGCGTACCGCCGCTGGATCGTTCCGCGCGGCGTGGAGCAGGTGGTGGTGACGGGAGGGGGGGCACGCAACCCGACCCTGGTGAGGAGGATCCGGACCTTGCTCGATCCCCTGGAAGTCGTCGGCGGCGAGGTGCTCGGGGTGGACCCCGAGGCCAAGGAAGCGGTGGCCTTCGCGGTCCTCGCCTGGGCGCACCTGCGCGGGATCCCCGCCAACGTCCCCGCGGCGACGGGGGCGGCGGGGCCGCGCGTGCTCGGCTCCCTCACCCCGGGCGCCGCCCCCGGGGCGGCCTGACCCCGCCCAGGAGCCCCCTCCCGTGCCCCTTCCCCGCACCCTCCCCGCCCGGGCCCTGGCCCTCCTCGCGCTGGCTACGCTCGCCGCGTGCTGGCGCGGGCAGCCCCATTCCGTCCCCGCGCCGCAGCGGCTCAGCAACGAGGTCCGCAGCATCCTCTCGGAGGACCGCCCCTCCGCGCGATTCTATCGCGACCGGGGCCGCCTGGAGCGGATGGGGGCGGAGATCGAGCCGGTGCTGGTGTCGCTGGTGGACAACCCCAACGCGGACGGCACCGTCCGCACCAACGCGCTCCTCCTCCTGGCCGACCGCCGCTCCGCCGCCGCCGTGCCGGTGCTGCGCCGCGTGGTCCTCACCGCCGAGGACGAGGACCTCCGCGTGGCGGCCGTGCAGGGGCTGCAGCGCTTCGCCGCGGAGTCGCCGGAGGCGGCCAACGCGATCCGCGGAGCGATCACCGACCCCGCGCGCAAGGTGCGCCTCACCGTCCTGCAGGCGCTGGACGTGGAGGACGTGGCGCTGATCCGCGCCCTGATCCGCAAGGAAGAGGACGCGCAGGTGCGCAGCGTGGCCAAGGCGCTGGTGGCGCTCGCGGAGTCGCGCGGGGCCGCCCTCCCGCCGGAGGGGGACGGGACGTACCGCACCACCGCCCCGGACGGCGAGGCGCAGGTGGTCTTCCACCCCTCCCGGACCGATCCCGCGGGGGTCAGCGTCGGCGCGCTCTGGGTGCAGCTTCCCGGCGAGCGCCTGGTCCCGCTGGCGCAGCAGGTGGAGGCGGTCGCCGGGGTGGTCCCCGCCTTCTTCTCGCAGGACCGCGGGGCGGTGGTGTTCGAGGCGGAGCGGGAGGTCCGCGTCCGCGACCTGAAGTCCGGCGACACGAGGGTGCTGGGGCCGGGCGTCGCGCCGCGCCCCATCCCCTTCTCCGACCGCTTCGTCTACCTGGTGGAGCAGCTCCCCGCCCGGCGGAGCGTGGAGGACGGGACGGAGCTTACCTACGAGGTGCGGGTGGCGCCCTTCGCGGAGGGGCCGGCGGAGCCGCTGGGGACCCTGGTCGCCATCGCGCGCGCCGACCGGTACGCCAACGCCTCTCCCGTGCGGTGGATGGTGGTGGGCGAGACGCCGGAGGGCTTCGTGCTGCGCGGCGAGCACATCTCCACCTTCCTCCTCCCCAACCCCTTCGAGGGGCAGCGGTTGAACCGGCCGCAGCCCCGCCGCCGGCGCCCCGAGTAGGCGGTCCGGACCTTCCAGCTCCGAGCACACGTGACCGGTCCGCACAACCTCGCCCGGCTCCTCCTCCCGGCGCTCCGCTGGAGCGCGGAGACCGGCTTCGAGCACTGCCGCGGCGAGGTGGAGGCGGGCCTCCGCCTGGGCGTGGGCGGCTTCATCCTCTTCGGGGGCGAGGCGGAGGCGGTCCGCGCCCTCACCGCCGAGCTGCACCACCGCGCCCCGCACCCCCTGCTGGTGGCGAGCGACCTGGAGCGCGGCGCCGGGCAGCAGTTCCGGGGCGCGACGCCGCTCCCCCCCGCGGCGGCCCTGGGATCGCTGGACGAGCCGGAAACGGCGGAGCGCGCCGGGGAGCTCACGGCGCGCGAGGCGCGGGCGCTGGGGGTCAACTGGATCTACGCCCCGGTGGCGGACGTGGACCTGGAGACGGAGAACCCCATCATCGGGACCCGCGCCTTCGGCACCGAGGTGGAGCGGGTGGCGGCGCAGGTGGCCGCCTGGGTGCGCGGCTGCGCGCGCGGCGGCGCCCTCTCCTGCGCCAAGCACTTCCCCGGGCACGGGCGGACGGTGGGCGACTCGCACATCGAGCGCCCCTGCGTGGACGCCCCCCGCGACGCGCTGGAGCAGGACCTCCGGCCGTTCCGGGCGGCGGTGGCGGCGGGGACGGACTCGATGATGACGGCGCACGTCTGCTACCCGGCGCTGGAGCCGGCGGGCTTCCCCGCCACCCTCTCCCCCCGCATCCTGGGCGGGCTGCTGCGCCGGGAGATGGGCTTCGACGGGCTGGTGGTGACCGACGCCCTGATCATGGAGGGGCTGGTGGAGGACATGGGCGAGGGCGAGGCCGCCGTGCTCGCCCTGGCGGCCGGGTGCGACCTCCTCCTCTACCCGGACGACGCGGAGGCGGTGGTGGCGGAGGTGCGCGCCGCGCTCGGGGACGGGAGGCTCGCCGCGGAGCGGGTGGAGGACGCGCTGCGCCGGATCGCGCGGGCGGCGGAGCGCGTCGCGGGCGGACCGGAGGGGGAGTGGGGGCGGGAGGAGGACCGGCGCTGGGCGCTGGAAACCGCCGTCCGCACCTTGCGCACGGTGCGCGGGCGTCCGGCGCTCCCCCCCGGGCCGGTGCGGCTGGTGGAGGTCGAGGACGACCTGGGCGGGCCGCACCCGCCCTACCCCCGCGACGCCCTTCCCGCCGCGCTCCGCGCCGCGGGGACCGAGCTGGCTGAGGAGGGGACGCCGCTGGTGGCGGTCTACTCCGACATCCGCGCCTGGAAGGGGCGCCCGGGGATCTCCGCGGCGGCGCGGGAGCGGGTGCGCGAGGCGACTTCCGCCCATCCGGACGCCACCGTGCTCCTCTTCAGCCACCCGCGCCTGGCCGGTGAGCTCCCCACCGCCCGGAACCTGCTGGCGGCGTGGGGGGGCGAGGCGTTGATGCAGGAGGCCGTGGCCGCGCGGCTGACCGGGGCCGCGGACATGCTCCCCAGCTTCGCGGCGGGGCTGGACCGCTGACCGCCCGCTCCCCGGGAACCGAACGCCCGCCGCGCCCTGCACCGCGGCGGGCGTGCTTTCGTGGTGGTGCCGAACTTGCTAACCGCGGGGCGGCCGGCAGGTGCGCGTGCTTCGCTGCCGGGCGTCCTTCACCCTACCGGCGGAGGTGGACGTGAGGTGGATCGACTGGGTGGTCGTGCTGGTGTACCTGTTCGCCACGCTGGGGCTGGGCGTGTACCTGGCGCGCCGGGCGTCGGGGAGTCTGGTGGACTTCTTCGTGGGCGGGCGCTCGCTCCCCTGGTGGCTGGCGGGGACTTCCATGGCCGCCACCACCTTCTCCATCGACACCCCGCTCTACGTGGCCGGGGTTGTGGGGACCCGCGGGATCGCGGGGAACTGGGAGTGGTGGGGGTACGCCATCGCGCACGTCATCCTCATCTACGTGTTCGCCCGGCTGTGGCGGCGCGCCGAGATCGTCACCGACAACGAGCTGACCGAGCTGCGCTACGGCGGCCGCCCCGCCGCGGTGCTGCGCGGGGTGAAGGGGTTCCTGTTCGCGGTGGTGATCGGCTCCATCGGGACCGGGTACGCCATGCTGGCGATGGTCAAGACGGTGGACGCGCTGCAGATCTTCCCCAGCCTGGGGCTAGACGTGGGCGACAACGGGAAGATGTGGGCGGTCGTGGCGGTCAGCGTGCTGGTGCTGGCCTACGCCGGCGTCTCCGGCCTGTGGGGGGTGGTCGCCACGGACTTCTTCCAGTTCTTCCTGGCGCTGGTGGGCGCCCTCCTGGTGGCGGTCTTCGCGGTGTCGCACGTGGGCGGGCTGGACGACGTGGTGCGGCTGGCGCAGGCGCACACGGAGTTCGACGCGCTCTCCTTCACCCCGCTCACCTTCGGGCGCGACCAGCTCGTGGGGTGGTCGCAGGCGGCGGGGATCAGCGCGCTCACCTTCTTCTCGTACGTGGCGGTGCTCTGGTGGGCCTTCCGCCGCTCGGACGGCGGCGGCGAGTTCATCCAGCGCCTTTCCGCGGTGAAGACCGAGGCGGACGCGGAGAAGGCCGCCTGGTTCTTCAACATCATGCACTACGTGGTGCGCACCTGGCCCTGGGTGCTGGTGGCGCTGGTGGCGCTCGCCATCTACCCCGACCTGGAGGACAAGGAGCTGGGCTATCCCATGCTGATGCTGGAGTTCCTCCCGACGGGGCTCCTGGGGCTGGTGGTGGCCTCGCTCCTGGCGGCGTTCATGAGCACCGTGTCCACGCTGATCAACTGGAGCGCGTCGTACATGACCAACGACCTGTACGCGCGCTTCCTCCGCCCCGGGGCCTCGCAGCGGGAGCTGGTCGCGGCGGCGCGGGTGTCGTCGGTGCTGGTGACGGTGATCGCGGCGTGGGCGGCCTTCCAGGCGCAGGACATCGGGACGGTGTACCGGCTGATCCTGGCGGTGGGGACCGGCCCCGGGCTGGTGCTGATCCTCCGCTGGTACTGGTGGCGGATCAACGCCTGGGCCGAGCTGTCGTCCATGGTGGCCGGGTTCCTGGTGGGGTTCATCACCTCGATTGATAATCCCATCTACTCGCTCAAGATCGAGGACTTCGGACTGCGGCTGATGGTGACCGCCGGGATCACGCTGCTGATCTGGGTGCCGATCATGTACCTCACCAAGCCGGAGAGCGAGGAGAAGCTGGAGTCGTTCTACCTCCGCGTGCGCCCCGGCGGGCCGGGGTGGCGCCGCTTCCAGGAGCGCACCGGGGTGCCGCCGGCCCAGGACCTGGGGAAGGACCTGCAGCGGGTGCTCGCCGGGATCCTGATCGTCTTCGGGCTGATGTTCGCGGTGGGGGCGCTCCTCCTCTATCGCTGGACCACGCTGGGGGTCACGGCGGCGATGGCCGCGGCGGGGTTCGTCTGGCTCCGGTCGCTGGGCCCGTCGGTCGCCGCGCCCCCGCGCCCGGAGGCGCCCACCCACCCGCACCCCGGGAGGGCCTGATGCGCCGCGCGCTCTTGGCCGCTCTCGGCGCGGCCCTGCTCCTCGC
>DASYWD010000156.1 GCA_035936415.1 Longimicrobiaceae bacterium | reverse complement strand
TGCAGGAGCGGGTGCCGGAGTACATGGTGCCGGCGGCGTACGTGCGCCTGGAGGAGATGCCGCTGACGCCCAACGGGAAGCTGGACCAGAGGGCGCTGCCGGCGCCGGAGGGGGAGGCGTACGCGCGGCGGGGCTACGAGGCGCCGCAGGGGGAGGTGGAGCAGGCGCTGGCGGAGATCTGGGCGGAGGTGCTGAGGCTGGAGCGGGTGGGGCGGTGGGACCACTTCTTCGAGCTGGGCGGCCACTCCCTCCTGGCGATCACACTCATCGAGCGGATGCGGCGGCGGGGGCTGCACACCGACGTGCGGGCGCTGTTCACCACCCCCGTGCTGGCGGAGCTGGCGCGGGAGGTGGGCGGGGAATCGCGCGAGGTGGAGGTCCCGGCGAACGGGATCCCGGAGGGGTGCGAGGCGATCCGGCCGGAGATGCTGCCGCTGGTGGAGCTCACCCAGGCCGAGATCGACCTCGTCGTGGCGGGGGTGCCCGGGGGCGCCGCCAACGTGCAGGACGTCTACCCGCTGGCGCCGCTGCAGGAGGGGATGTTCTTCCACCACCTGATGGCCGAGGAGGGGGACCCGTACCTCGCGCCGGCCCTGGTGAGCTTCGACAGCCGCGAGCGGCTGGACGCCTTCCTGGCCGCGCTGCAGGCGGTGGTCGACCGTCACGACGTCCTGCGGACGGGCGTGGTGTGGGAGGGGCTGCGGGAGCCGGTGCAGGTCGTCTGGCGGCGCGCGGAGCTCCCGGTGGAGGAGGTGGAGCTGGGCGCCGCGGAGGGCGACGTCGGGGAGCGGCTGTACTCGCTCTTCGATCCCAGGCACCGCCGCATGGACCTGCGCCGGGCGCCGCTCATGCGGCTCTACGTCGCGCGCGACGAGGCGCAGGACCGCTGGCTGCTGCTCTTCCTGCGGCACCACATGGCAAGCGACCACGAGTCGCTGGAGGTCCTCGGCAGCGAGCTGCGCGCGTGCCTGGAGGGACGCGCCCCGGAGCTGCCCCCGCCCTATCCCTTCCGCAACTACGTGGCGCAGTCGCGCCTGGGAGTGAGCCGGGAGGAGCACGAGGCCTTCTTCCGCGGGCTGCTGGGAGACGTGGAGGAGACCACTGCGCCCTACGGCATGCTCGACGTGCGCGGGGACGGGCGCGGGGTGGAGGAGGCGCGGCTCGACGTGGACGCGGGGCTGGCGGAGCGGCTGCGCAGCCGTGCGCGGGCGCTGGGGGTGAGCACGGCGACGCTGTGCCACCTGGCGTGGGCGCAGGTGCTGGCGCGGGTGACGGGGCGCGAGGACGTGGTGTTCGGGACCGTGCTCTTCGGGCGCATGGAGGGCGGCGAGGGAGCGGACCGGGTGCTGGGGCCGTTCATCAACACGCTGCCGGTGCGCATCGGGGTGGGCGGTGAGGGCGTGGAGGCGGGCGTGCGGAGGACGCACGGGCTGCTGGCGGAGCTGCTGCGGCACGAGCACGCTTCGCTCGCGCTGGCGCAGCGCTGCAGCGCGGTGCAGGCGCCGGCCCCGCTCTTCACCTCCCTCCTCAACTACCGCTACGGCGGCAGGAGAGGGCGCTCCCCCGAGGCGGGCCGGGTCTGGGAAGGGATCCGTACGGTCCGCTCGCAGGAGCGGTCCAACTACCCCGTCTCGCTCGCGGTGGACGACCTGGGGGAGGAGGGATTCCGGCTCGTGGCGCGCGTGCAGGAGGCCGTGGAGCCGAGCCGCGTCTGCGCGCTGATGCACACGGCCCTGGAGCGGCTGGTGGAGGCGCTGGAGGTCTCGCCGGGGCGGGCGCTCGGGAGCATCGACGTGCTTCCGGAGGCGGAGCGGCGGCAGGTGGTGGAGGGGTGGAACGCCACCGAGGCCGAGTATCCGCGCGAGCTGTGCGTGCACCAGCTCTTCGAGGCGCAGGTGGAGCGCACCCCGGACGCGGTGGCGCTGGTCTTCGAGGACGAGGAGGTGGCGTACGGGGAGCTGAACGCCCGGGCGAACCGGCTGGCGCACCACCTCCGCGCGCGGGGCGTGGGTCCGGACGCGCGAGTGGCCCTCTGCGTCGAGCGGAGCCCGGACATGGTGGTGGGGCTGCTCGCGGTGCTCAAGGCGGGCGGGGCGTACGTGCCGCTGGACCCCGAGTACCCGGAGGAGCGTCTGCGCTACATGCTGGCCGACAGCGCTCCGGCGGTGGTCCTGACGCACACCTCCCTGGAAGCGCGGTTCGACGGGCTGGACCTCCCCCGCGTGGCCCTGGACGCGGAGTCGTCCGCCTGGGCCGGGGAGCCGGAGACGAACCCGGAGCGGGGCGCGCTCACGCCGGAGCACCTGGCGTACGTGATCTACACCTCGGGCTCCACGGGATGGCCCAAGGGCGTGATGAACCCGCACCGCAACCTGGTGAACCGCCTCGCGTGGGGGCAGCGGGCGTGCGGGCTGGCGGCGGGGGAGGCGGTGCTGCAGATGACCTCGCTCAGCTTCGACGTCTCGGCGCGGGAGATCTTCTGGCCGCTGACGACGGGAGCGCGCCTGGTGCTGCCGCACCCGCGAGGACACCGGGACCCCGCCTACCTGGCGGACGTGATCCACGCGAAGGGGGTCACCACGCTCAACCTGGTTCCCTCGTTGCTGCAGGTGCTGGTGGAGGAGCCGGAGATGGCGCGCCGACCCGGGCTGCGGCGGGTGCTCTGCAGCGGCGAGGCGCTGCCGGCGTCGCTGCTGAGGCAGGTGAAGGAGCGGCTCCCCCGGGTGGAAGTGTGCAACATCTACGGCCCCTCCGAGGCGGCCACGGCGGTGTCGCTGCCGCAGTGCAGGGTGGAGGAGGGGCGGAGCACGGTCGCGATCGGCTGGCCGACGGCAAACGTGCGGGTCTACCTGCTGGACGGCTCGGGCGAGCCAGTGCCGATGGGTGTGGCGGGAGAGCTGTACGTCGGCGGCGCGGGCGTGGCGCGTGGGTACCTGGGCCGCCCCGGGCTGACAGCGGAGCGGTTCGTCCCCGACGCCTTCAGCGGCGAGTCGGGTGGACGGCTGTACCGCACCGGCGACCTGGGACGGCGGCGGGCGGACGGGAGCATCGAGTTCCTGGGACGGAACGACCACCAAGTCAAGGTGAGGGGATTCCGCGTCGAGCCGGGGGAGATCGAGGCGCTGCTGTCGGAGCACCCGGGCGTGCGGGAGGCCGTGGTGGTGGCGCGCGAGGACGCGCCCGGAGACCGGCGGCTGGTGGCGTACCTCGTGGGCGAGGCGCTGGAGCCCGAGGCGCTGCGGGCGCACCTCGCGGAGCGCCTGCCGGAGTACATGGTGCCGGGGGCGTACATGCAGGTGGAGAGGCTCCCTCTTACTCCGAACGGGAAGCTGGACCGCAGCGCGCTGCCGGCGCCGGAGGCGGATGCGTATGCGCGGCAGGGGTACGAGCCGCCGGTGGGGGAGGTGGAGCAGGGGCTGGCGGAGATCTGGGCGGAGGTGCTGAAGGTGGAGCGGGTGGGGCGCTGGGACCACTTCTTCGACCTGGGCGGGCACTCCCTGCTGGCGGTCCAGGTGGCCTCGCGCGTACGGCAGCGGCTCGGGGCGGAGGTCCCCCT
>DASYWD010000155.1 GCA_035936415.1 Longimicrobiaceae bacterium | reverse complement strand
TGGATGCGCTGGGCGACGCCGTGGTCACCCCGGGCCTCACGGACGCGCACGTGCACCTGACCGCCTGGGCGCTGGCCCGGCGGCGGGTGGAGCTGCACGATGCGCGCACGGCGGAGGAGGGGGTGGCGCGCGTCGCGGCCGCGGCGGGGAGCGGCTCCGGGTGGATCCAGGGGCTGGGGTGGGACGTGCACCGCTGGGGCAGCCTCCCCACGCGCGAGATGCTGGACCGCGTCGCTCCGGACCGCCCCGTGTACCTGGAAAGCCACGACATCCACGCCGCCTGGCTGAACTCGGCGGCGCTCCGGGCGTGCGGGATCGACGCCGCCACCCCGGACCCGGAGGGCGGGACGGTCGTGCGCGACCCGGCCACGGGCGAGCCCACCGGGGTCCTGCTGGAGCACGCCAAGCGGCTGGCCGTCCCCTTCCTCCCGGAGCCCTCGCGCGAGGAGGTGCGCGACGCGCTCCTGGACGCGCAGCGCGAGACCCACCGCCTGGGGATCACCGGGGTGCACTCGGTGGAGCAGCCCAGCGGGCTCGCCGACTTCCGCGACCTGGAGGAGCGCGGGCTCCTCCGCCTGCGGGTGCTCCAGGCGATCGGCCTCTCCTTCCTGGACGATGCCATCCGCCTGGGGGTGCGGAGCGGCTTCGGCGGGGAGTGGATCCGGACCGGCGGGGTGAAGATGTTCCTGGACGGGGCGCTGGGCTCGCGCACGGCGCTGATGCGCGAGCCGTACGAGGGATCCGCCGACGACCGGGGGATCGAGACGCTCCCGCTCGCCGACTTCCGCGAGGCGGTTCGCCGGGCGGCGGAGGCGGGGATCGCCAGTACCGTGCACGCCATCGGCGACGCGGCGGTGGAGCGGGCGCTGGAGGTGCTCGGGGCCGCGCCGCGCGTGGCGGCGATGCCGCACCGGATCGAGCACCTGCAGCTCTGCCCGCCGGAGCTGTGGGGCGCGGCGGCGCGCTCCGGGATCGTGGCCTCCATGCAGCCCGTGCACCTGTTGAGCGACGTGTTCCCGGCCGAGCGGCACTGGGGCCACGCGCGCTCGCGCGGCGCCTACGCCTTCGCGCCGCTCCTGCGGGCGGGGACGACGCTCGCCCTGGGCTCCGACGTGCCCGTGGAGACGATCGACCCGCGCCCCGGCCTCTTCGCCGCGATGAAGCGGGTGAGCTGGGACGGCGAGCCGGAGGGCGAGTGGTACCCGGAGCACCGCCTCACCGCGGAGGAGGCCGTGCGTGGCTACACGGAGGGCCCCGCGCTCGCCGCGGGCGAGGCGGACCGCCGGGGCCGGCTCCTCCCCGGCTACGACGCGGACCTCGCCGCCTGGGACACCGACCCGCTCGCCGCCGCGCCGGAGGAGCTGCGCACCATGCGCTGCGTCCTGACCATGGTGGCCGGCGAGGTCGTGCACCGGGAGGGCGGGGGATGACGCCCGAGGGGATGGAGCGCGCCGTCCGCTGGCTGGCGGAGGCGGAGCGGGTGGTGGTCTCCACGGGCGCGGGGATGTCGAAGGAGAGCGGGATTCCCACCTTCCGCGACGCGCAGGAGGGGCTCTGGGCGCGCTACGACCCGGAGGAGCTGGCCACGGAGCGCGGCTTCCGCGCGGACCCGCGGCTGGTGTGGAGCTGGTACGCGGGCCGGCGGGAGCGGATCCTGGCGTGCGAGCCGCACGCCGGCCATCGCGCCCTGGCGGCCCTGGAGGCGCTCCTCCCCTCGCTCACCGTGGTGACGCAGAACATCGACGGCCTGCACGCCCGCGCCGGCTCCACCGACGTGATCGAGCTGCACGGGAGCATCCGCAGGGCGAAGTGCCTGGACGCGCACCACCCCTTCACCGGCGAGATCCCTACCGGCGAGGGCGACCCGCCCCCCTGCCCCCGCTGCGGCTCGCCGCTCCGCCCGGACGTGGTCTGGTTCGGCGAGGTGCTCCCCGCCGACGCCGTGGAGCGCGCCTGGGAGCTGGCCGGGACGTGCGACCTGATGCTGGTGGTGGGGACCTCCGGGATGGTGTACCCCGCCGCGGAGCTGCCGCGCGTGGCGAAGCGAGCCGGCGCGCGCGTGGTGGAGGTCAACCCGGAGCCCAGCGGGATCACCCCGGTGGCCGACCTGTTCCTGCGCGGCGCGGCGGGTGCGGTACTGCCGGAGCTGGTGGAGCGGCTGCGGCGAGCGGGGGAGTAGGCCCCCTCACCCCCCGGCCCCCACTCCCCCGCAAGCGGGAGAAAGGGGGAGCAAGACAAAAGCCCCTCTCCCGCTTGCGGGGGAGGGGTTTGGGGAGGGGGCCCGCGTGAGGGATGCGAGCCCGAAGGGGCGAGACCGGCGTAGTTTGCCGGGCTCGCCGCCGTTGGACACGGTCGTTTCGTGTCCTACGGCGCCGCAGCCCGACCCCGGCGCCAGCCGGGGGCACGCCAAACCCCGCCGTAACAAAAAAGCACCTCCCCCTTGCCGCTCCCCGGCACCGCGGGCACTATACGCGGCTCCCCGCGACGCCACCCGGTGCACGGCCCGGTCCTTGCCGCGTCGCGCGGGTCACCGAACGCCTGCTGCCGAGACATGATCCGACGCACGAAGATCGTCTGCACGCTGGGCCCCGCCTCCTGGTCGCGCGAGCGAATCGACTCGCTGATCGCTGCCGGGATGGACGTGGCCCGGATCAACTTTTCCCACGGCGAGCTGCCCCGCCACGCCGAGACCATCCGCAACGTCCGCGAGGCCGCGGCCGCGGTGGGGCGTCCGGTGGCGGTCCTGGGCGACCTGCAGGGTCCCAAGATCCGCGTCGGCGTTCTCCCCGAGCCGGTGGAGCTGAGCCCGGGAGACGCCGTGGTGTTCGCGCCGGAGGGGGAGCACGGGCCCGGCGAGCTCCCCACCACCTTCACGGAGCTGGCGCAGGACGTGGAGGTGGGCGACGTGGTGCTCCTCGCCGACGGGCTGATGGAGCTGATCGTGGAGGACGTCTTCGCGCCGCGGGTGAAGATGCGCGTCATCCACGGCGGGACGCTCTCCTCCAACAAGGGGATCAACCTCCCCGGGACGCGCGTCAGCGTCCCCTCGCTCACCGAGAAGGACCTGCGCGACCTGGAGTTCGCGCTGGAGCAGGGGGTGGACTACCTGGCCCTTTCCTTCGTGCGCTCCCCGGACGACGTCCTCGACCTGCTGCGCCGCATCCCGGAGGGCGGGCCGCTGGTGGTGGTGAAGGTGGAGAAGGGGCTGGCGCTGGAGAACCTGGAGCCGATCATGGAGGTGTCCGCCGCGGCGATGGTGGCCCGCGGCGACCTGGGGGTGGAGCTGCCGTTCGAGCGGGTGCCGCTGGCCCAGAAGCGGATGATCCAGCTCGCCAACTTCACCAGCCGGCCGGTCATCACCGCCACGCAGATGCTGGAGTCCATGATCGAGAACCCGCGCCCCACCCGCGCGGAGGCCTCGGACGTGGCGAACGCCATCATCGACGGCACCGACGCGGTGATGCTCTCGGCCGAGACGGCCACGGGGAAGTTCCCGGTGGAGGCGGTGAAGTCGATGGTCCGCATCGCCCAAGAGATCGAGGACTCGCACGTGATCCAGGGCGGGCCGCACTACGACATCCCGCTGCTGCGCCCCGCGGACGGGTTCACCCCCACGGAGCGCGCCGTGGCCGCCGCGACCGCGGAGGCGGTCCGCCGGCTGAACGCGCCGCTGATCCTCAGCTTCACCAGCAGCGGCTCCACGGCGCGGGTGGTGTCCTCCTTCCGCCCGCCGGTCCCCGTCCTGGCGGTGACCGACTCTCCGCGCACCTACAATCAGCTCGCGCTGGTGTGGGGGGTGATCCCGGTGCTCTGCGAGCCGAAGGCCACCTTCGAGGAGATGCAGGCGTGCGGCAAGCACGAGGCGCTCAGGCGCGGCCTCGCCCAGAAGGGCGACCGCATCGTGCTGACCGCCGGGTACCCCATGCACGTGCCGGGGACGACCAACCTGCTGCAGGTGGAGGTGCTGTGAGAAGCGGGGCCCCGTGAAGCTCCGCTTCCTGGGGACGGGGACGTCGTTCGGGGTGCCCGTGGTGGGGTGCGGGTGCGGCACCTGCACCTCGGCGGACCCGCGCGACCGCCGCACGCGGCACGGGGTGCTGCTGGAGGAGGGCGGGCGGCGGCTCCTGGTGGACACGCCGCCGGAGCTGCGGCTGCAGCTCGTGGGGGCGGGGGTGGGGCGTGTGGACGCGGTCTGGTACACCCATTGCCACGCCGACCACGTGCACGGGGTGGACGACCTGCGCGTCTTCTCGGTGCGCCGCGACCGGCCGCTCCCGGTGTACGCCGCGGAGGAGTGCGTGGCGACGCTGCGCGACCGCTTCGCGTACGTGTTCGACCCCGCCATCCGCCCCATCGAGGGGACCACCAAGCCCGAGGCGGAGCTGGAGGCCTTCCGCCCCTACGAGGAGGTGGAGGTGGCGGGCTTCCGGATGCTCCCGCTCCCGGTGCCGCACGGGCTGGTGGAAGCGTACGGGTTCCGCGTGGGCGACCTGGGGTACGTGACCGACGCCAAGCGCCTCCCCGACCGGACCCGCGACGCGCTGCGCGGCGTGCGCGTGCTGGTCCTCAACGCCCTCTGGCGCGGCAATCCCCACCCCACCCACTTCACGGTGGAGGAGGCGGTGGAGGCGGCGCTGGACATCGGCGCGGAGCAGACGTTCCTGACGCACCTGAGCCACAGGGTCAGGCACGCGGAGCTGGTGGCGGAGCTGCCCGCCGGGATCGGGCCGGCGTACGACGGGTTGGAGGTGGAGATCTGAATTCCTGACCGTTTACAGCGACAGCACGGAACAGCCATGCCAGACCAGCCTCTCGTCACGCTCGACTACAACAACATGCTCGCTCCGCGCCTGGGCGGGCGCGGGATCGACCCGGCGCGGCTGGAGGCGCTGGCGGAGCGCTTCCGCGAGGTGCACGCCGACACGGAGCGGCGGAGGCGGGCGCAGGAGCTCGGGTTCTACGACCTGCCGTACGCGGACGAGGTCGTGGGCGAGATCGAGTCGTTCGCCAACGGGGCGGGGCAGGTGTTCGAGAACCTCGTCGTGCTGGGGATCGGCGGGTCGGCGCTGGGGACCATCGCCCTGCGGACGGCGCTGCTGCACCCCTTCTGGAACGAGCTGGACGACGAGGGGCGCGAGTTCTTCCCGCGGCTCTACGTTCTGGACAACGTGGACCCGGCCACCTTCGGGGCCTTCCTGGACCGGATCGACATGCGCAAGACGCTCTTCAACGTGGTCTCGAAGTCCGGGGGCACGGCGGAGACCATGAGCCAGTACCTGGTGGTGCGCGAGAAGCTGGAGGCGGAGCTGGGCGAGGGGTACCGGGGGCACCTCCTCTTCACCACCGACCCGCAGAAGGGCGTCCTTCGCCAGCTCGCGCAGACGGAGCGGATCGGCACCGTCCCCATCCCGGCCAACGTGGGCGGGCGCTTCTCCGTGTTCTCTGCGGTGGGGCTCTTCCCGGCGGCCATGACCGGGATCTCCGTGCGCGAGCTGCTGGAGGGGGCCCGGGAGATGGACGAGCGCTGCCGCAGCGCGGAGCTGCGCGAGAACCCGGCGGGGCTCTATGCGGCGCTGCAGTACCTGGCGGACACGGAGGCGGGGGCGCCCATCCACGTGATGATGCCCTACTCCGACCGGCTCCGCGACGTGGCGGACTGGTTCCGGCAGCTCTGGGCGGAGAGCCTGGGGAAGCAGCGGACGCGCACGGGCGAGGAGGTGTTCGTGGGGCCCACGCCGGTCAAGGCGCTGGGGGCCACCGACCAGCACTCGCAGGTGCAGCTCTACGTGGAGGGGCCCTTCGACAAGACCATCACCTTCCTCGTCGAGCGCGACCCGGCGGAGGACGTGGAGATCCCCTCCATCCCGCTGTACGAGGAGGTGGGGGAGCTCGGCTACCTGGGCGGGCACACGATGGGGGAGCTGCTGCGGGTGGAGCAGGCGGCCACCGAGGCCGCGCTGGCGCGGCGGGGGCGGATGAACATGACGCTCACGGTGCCACGCGTGGACGCCCGCTCGCTGGGGGCGCTCCTCTACCTGCTGGAGATCGCCACCGTGTACGCCGGCGGCTTCTACGGCGTGGACCCGCTGGACCAGCCGGGGGTGGAGCTGGGGAAGCAGCTCACCTACGGGATCATCGGGCGCCCGGGGTTCGAGGAGGCGCGCGCCGAATGGGAGGGGCGGGAGGCAAAGCGGGAGGAGTGGACGGTCGGGTAGGCGGGGCCCCGGGCAGGAGCAGCCGCTCACAGGAACCGGGGGTTTCCGGGAAGGGTACCAGGCTTCGTGTGCCTCGGACCGCAACCCTCTAGGGAACGACAACGACGATGGAGAAGCTGAGAGTCTTCGGGCTGATGACCCTGCTCACCCTGCTCCTGGTGGGGCTGGGAGGCTACGTGGGCGGGCAGGGGGGGATGGTGGTCTTCTTCGTCATCGCGCTGGCGATGAACTTCGGGATGTACTGGTTCAGCGACCGCATCGTCCTGAAGCAGTACGGCGCCCACGTCGTCCAGCCCGGCGAGGAGGGCGGGCGCTTCGACGCGCTCTACCAGATGGTGGACCGCCTGCGCCAGAACGCCGGGCTCCCCATGCCGGTCGTGGCCGTCTCGGAGCAGGCGCAGCCCAACGCCTTCGCCACGGGGCGCAATCCGGAGCACGCGGTGGTCTGCGTCACGCGCGGGATGTGGGAGCTGGTGGCGCGCGGCCACATGACCGTGGACGAGCTCGAGGCGGTCATGGCCCACGAGCTGGCGCACGTGAAGCACCGGCACATGCTGGTGGGGACCATCGCGGCGAGCATGGCCGGCGCGGTGATGATGATCGGCAACATGCTCAAGTGGGGGGCCATCTTCGGCGGGTTCGGCGGGCGCGACGGCGAGGACAACAACCCGCTCGCGCTGATCGCCCTCGCCATCCTGGCCCCCATCGCCGCCATGGTGGTGCAGATGGCGATCTCGCGCCGGAACGAGTTCGAGGCGGACGCCGGCGGGGCGAAGATCTGCGGCAAGCCGCTCGCCCTGGCGAGCGCGCTGCGCAAGATCGAGATGATCGCGCGCGGGCACCCGATGGACGTGTCGCCCTCGGCGGCGCACCTGGCGATCATCAATCCGCTGGCGGGTATGGGAGGGTTCAGCAACCTCTTCCGCACGCACCCGGAGACGGAGGAGCGCGTGGCGCGCCTCCAGCAGATCGCGGGGCGGCAGGACGTGGCCGCGCTCACCCGGTGACCCACGGCACGGGTGCCTTCGCGGAACGAACGCTCATCGTCCTGAACCCCGCCGCGGGGCAGGAAGACCCCGTCCGAGTGCGCCGCCTCCTGGGCGGCGCATTCGCCGTTCGGGGGGCCGGGTTCGACCTGGTGGAGACCGCCGGGGCGGGGGACGCGGAGCGCTTCGCGCGCGAGGGGGCCGCCCTCGGGTACCGGGCGGTGGTCGCGGTGGGCGGGGACGGCACGGTGGCGGAGGTGATCACCGGGCTGGCCGGGAGCGCGGTCCCGGTGGGGATCGTCCCCCAGGGGACGGGGAACCAGCTCGCCTGCAACCTGGGGATTCCCCGCGACGTGGAGGCGGCGGTGGGGGTGGCCGTGAACGGGGTCGCCGCGCCCATGGACCTGGGGCAGCTCTCGGACGGACGCTACTTCGCGCTGATGGCGGGGGCGGGGTGGGACGCCGAGGTGATGACGGTCGCCACGCGCGAGCTCAAGGACCGCTGGGGCTTCGGCGCGTACCTGTACGCGGGGCTCCGCATGGCTCTGGCGCCGCCCTCCGCCCTGTTCCGCATCACCGCCGACGGGGAGACGTTCGAGGTCCGGGCCGCCTCGGTGATCGTCGCCAACGTGGGGCAGATCGTCTACCAGCTGCTCCCGGTGGAGCTGCGCATCGGCCCCGGGGTGTCGTTCCGCGACGGGATGCTGGACGTGTGCATCTTCGCCCCGCGCACCCTCACCGACGTGGCCGCCGTGCTCTGGCGGGTGGCGCGGGGGCGCTACGTGGGCGACGAGCGGATGATCTACCTCCGCGCCCGCGACATCCGCATCGAGTCCGAGGTCCCGGTGGTCACGCAGGTGGACGGGGAGGTGGTGGGGGAGACGCCGCTGGCGCTGCGGGCGGTGGAGGGCGGGGTGCGGGTGCTGGTCCCCGCGGGCCTGATCCCCTGACGATCCGCCGTCGAGCCGGCGCGGGTGCCGCGCTGCCTTTCGGTAAAGTTCCACCCTTCCAGATGAGCGGCCCGTCGGGATCTCCCGACGGGCCGCTCCTGTAGCCGCAAGTGCACAGGTTCGGTGCAGGGCTGCACACGTTCCGTGCAGTGCTGCACACGTTTCTGCACACATTGTGTGCGAACTCTCCTCCCTCGCCCCGGGTGCCGTGGGCGTAAGACGCTACGAACAAACATACGTAGCGTAGGCGCCCGACCGGGAACGTGCCTTGCCCCCGGTGGCCTGGGGGAGCGCCAGTCGTTTTCGCTCCTTTGCGGGTATTTCAGGTCTGGTTTCGCGCGTTCCGGCTCCGCTGGTCGGCTGCGCCGGTGGCGGGCGCGGGAAAGTGCGGCAGCAGTACGGCACCACCGTCCGGGCACCGCAGCTGTCCCGGACGGGCAACGTCCACTTCGTTTCTGGAGGCGAGATGCACAAACGACCGAGGCGGCGCTGGGCCCGAGCGGCAGGCGTCCTCGCAGCGATGCTCGTGCCCGGCGGGCTGCTGGGGCAGACGTGCGAGCGGACCATCACGGCGGACGTCGTGGCGCTGGATCAGGCGATCTTCTACAACCGGCTGGGGGCGCACGACCCCGCCGGGATGATGTTCGCCCTGAAGCGCGACGTGGTCCCGCTCAGCGGCTCCAGTCTCGGCGCGGGCAACGTACGGCTGCGCGACGGCCTGCGCCCCCGCCCGCTGACGCTCCGGGCGAACGAAGGGGACTGCCTGAAGATCACCTTCACCAACCTCCTCTCCTCCACGCCCAAGAGCAACCAGCCGGGGACGCGTGACGCCTCCATCCACGTGATGGGGATGCAGCTCGTAGGCGGGATCGCGAGCGACGGCTCCTTCGTGGGGCAGAACGCCAGCAGCCTTGTGGCTCCGGGGGGAACGGCCACCTACACGCTCCACGCGGTGAAGGAGGGGACGTTCCTCCTCTACAGCACCGCCCAGACCACCGGGGGCGACGGGGACGGCGGCACCATCTCGAAGGGCCTGTTCGGGGCGGTGAACGTCGAGCCCAAGGGCGCCGAGTGGTACCGCAGCCAGCTCACCGCCGAGGAGATGAAGCTGGCCAGCGCCGGCACCACGGCGGGGGGGCAGCCCATCGTCAACTACGATGCGCTCTACCCCTCGGGCCACCCCCGGGCGGGGCTGCCCATCCTGAAGATGCTGCACAACGGGGAGGTGGTGCACTCCAGCCTGACCGCCATCATCACCGGGCCCAACCGGGGGCCGTTCCCCGCGGGCACATACCCGCAGGTGGTGGTCAACCGCGACCGCCACCAGCCCTTCCGGGAGGTGACGGTCATCTTCCACGACGAGCCCGGGCTGGTGCAGGCGTTCAACGACATCTTCGACGATCCGCGCTTCGAGCACACGCTGCACAGCGGGCGCGACGCCTTCGCCATCAACTACGGCACGGGGGGCATCGGCGCCGAGGTCCTGGGCAACCGCTTCGGCGTGGGCCCGATGGGGGAGTGCACGGAGTGCAAGTACGAGGAGTTCTTCCTCTCCTCCTGGGCCGTGGGCGATCCCGCCATGCTCGTGGACGTCCCCGCCGACTTCGACGGCAACGGCGACGGGCAGCCCGATGCC
>DASYWD010000154.1 GCA_035936415.1 Longimicrobiaceae bacterium | reverse complement strand
GCCCGGCGGCCAGCGCCGCCGCCGGCTCGTACGCCGTGATCCCGGTGGCGACGGGCGCCACCAGCATGACCACGAGAGCGGCGCACCCCACCGCGTAGCGGGCCTGCGGCGAGCGGCCGCGGAGCAGGTGCAGCGCCAGCGCGGCGAGCCCGGCGACCAGCGCCCCCTGCCAGACGAAGTGCAGCAGGGCCCATCCGAGCGCCCGGACCGCCGGGTGCTCCGCCGGAAGCGCGAGGCCGGTCATCCCCGGTCTCCCGCGCGGGCGGACTCCAGCCGGTCCAGAAGCGCGCGGATCTCGTCCAGCTCCTCCCCGGAAGCCGGCCGCTCCGAGAGCGCCCGCACCACCAGCGTGGCCGTGGACCCGCCGAAGGCCCGCTCCAGCAGGTCGCCCACCAGCTGCCGCTGGGTGGCCTCCTGGGTGCGCTGCGCTTCGTAGACGTGCGCCCGCTGCGCCTCGTTGCGCCGCACCAGCCCCTTGTCGGTCATGATCTGGAGCATCTTGAGCACGGTGGTGTAGCCCACCGGCTCGGTGCGGTGCAGCGCGTCGTGCACCTCGCGCACGGTGCTGGGGCCGCGCTCCCAGAGGACCCGGAGGATCTCCAGCTCCGCGGGAGTGGGCTGGGGTGTGGCCATGTCTTCGCGCATCCTGTGAGCGGCTTCGTACGACGATCTTCGTAGCAAGATGTACGACGAGGTTCGTAGAGTCAAGGATTTCGTTCTCGGCGCCCCGCTGGTACTCTTCCGCATGCCCTCGCCCCTCCCGCGGACACGACGGATCACGGTGGTGGTCCCCACCCTCGACGAGGCGGAGGGGATCTCCGCCACGCTCGCCCCGCTGCAGGCGCTCCGCTCTCGCGGGCACGAGGTGGTGGTGGTGGACGGGGGGAGCGGAGACGGCACGGCGGAGCGCGCCCTCCCGCTCGCGGACCGGGTGCTCCGCTCGGAGCGGGGGCGCGCCCGCCAGCAGAACGCCGGTGCGCGGGTGGCAGGGGGGGACGTTCTCCTCTTCCTGCACGCGGACACCCGCCTCCCGGAGGGCGCGGACCGGCTGGTGCTGGAGGGGCTGGCGCGGAGCGGGGCGGGGTGGGGGCGCTTCGACGTGCGCCTCACCGGGCGCCACCCCCTGCTGCGCGTGGTGGAGCGGATGATCTCGCTCCGGTCGCGGCTCACCGGGATCGCCACGGGCGACCAGGGGATCTTCGTGCGGCGGGACTGGCTCGCGGCCGTGGGAGGGTTCCCGGAGATCCCGCTGATGGAGGACGTGGCTCTCTCCCGCGCGCTGCGCCGCAGGGGCCGCCCGCTCTGCCTCCGGGAGCCGGTCGTGACCTCCAGCCGCCGCTGGGAGACCCGGGGGGTGCTCCGGACCATCCTGCTGATGTGGCGCCTGCGCCTGGCATACCGGCTGGGAGCCGACCCGGCCCGCCTGGCGGAGCGCTACCGCTGACCCCGCCCGCTCGCGGCGAGATCCAGTGGCTCACCTCGACGAGCAGTTCACGGACCAGCACCAGGCGCCGCCATCGAGCGCACGCAAAAACCTCCCATTGTCGCAGGAGTGCTGTGCCGCATGGACCTACCGGTCCTGGTTGTAGGTCTCGATGATCTGCTGAAACCTTCGCGCAAGCTCCCAGCAGGGGTGGTACTCGTAATCGCCGAGATCGGGATTCCAGTGGACGTCGACGAGTCCGTTCCGATCGCACTCCAGTCCCTCGCTCGGCTGTGTCAGATGATGATGCCAGAAGTTTCCCACCAGGTATCTGCAGGCGAACGCCAGTTTGATCCCCCGGGCTCTGCACTCCAGGAGCCATGAAAGGAGGAGCTGGTCCTCCTTCTCCCGGTTCACGGATCTCCCGGGCTCGGGAGTCCCGGGCTCTCTCTCGAAGTTCCTGGCGGGGTCCATGTACTCGGGTGAGCCCCACTCGAGAACCGCGAATACCGGATCGATGCGGCGCACCTCGAGGAACGTCCTTCGCCAGTCGGAGAGTCCATCCGCGAGCGACTCTCCCCGGTGGGCGAATGCATAGAAGTTGGTGCCGAAGATGTCGGCATCGAGCTGGATCGCGGAAAAGAGACACTCTCGTGCTTCACACGCAATCACCGTGATGCCGAACTCCCTCTCATGCGCAACCGCTGCGCTCGCGTTGAAAGCCTTCACGAGGTTGGCGATCATCAGCTCTCGCGTCGCATGATCGTCTTTGCGGTGAGGCTCCCAGAACCCGGTGATGACGTGGTTGTGGGGCTCCCCGCCGATCTCGACGATCGGGACGAATCCTGCACGAAGGTATCTCCGGTAGCGAGTGAGATAGAGGCGCGTATAGTGCGCCATGAACTCACCGAGATCTTCCCGCTCGAGCGCGTGCTCACCGTTCGGCCCCCGCATCCAGCCACTCTCCCACTCGTAGCTCATGTGAGCCAGAATGGGAACGATGGTGAGTCCGATCTCCTCCGCATACGCGAACTCGGCATCCAGCCGTGACCAATCGAAGCGATCTTCGGCCAGCCAGACCTTGTTCCATGGGACACCGCCGCGAACGTACCTGAATCCCATCTCCTTCGCGTAGTCGAGCACTTCCCTCCACCGTTCATTGGATCGATTCCGATGCCCGTGGTCGACGAGTCGGCCGTGCACCATCGGGCAGGGGCGCTCCAGCACAGCGATTCCCTCAAGCCGCGGAGTCCGAGAAAGATCCACGATTTCCCTCCACGATAGCAGGTAGACGGCAGGAACTGGAGAAACCTCGGGGCGCTGCAGCAGGCGCGGAGCACAGACGAGCTGGCGGCGATCCGGTCCACAGCGACCCTGCCCGGTGCCGCACTTCCTGCGCCCCTGTCACCTGTTCCTCTGACATGCCGATCTACCGAGAGGCCTACCCCCATCGACCCACTCGCGCCAGCCGGGGGGAAGGTCCTCCACCTCGTCCACGTCGGCCAGCGTCTCCAGCAGTGCGGGCTCGATCCGCGCCTGCCGCAGCCGCGCCACGGTCGCCGCGAAGACCTCGCCGGTGCTCCAGGCGATCCCCTCGAACAGCTCCGGCACCGGGCGCCGGAGCCCCAGCAGGTAGTAGCCCCCGTCGCGCGCGGGGCCGAGCACCGCCTCGTGGGCGTCCAGCAGGGCGAAGGCGCGCCGCAGCAGCCCCGCCGAGAGGCCCGGCAGGTCCGAGCCCACAATCACCACGCGCCGGTACCCCGCCGCGAACGCCTCCTCGAAGGCGCCCCGCATCCGCTCCCCCAGGCCGCCCTCCCGCTGCGGAAGGTACGCCGCCGGCTCGCCCAGCCAGCCGCGCACCGCCTCCCCGGCGTCGGCGGGGGTGAAGTG
>DASYWD010000153.1 GCA_035936415.1 Longimicrobiaceae bacterium | reverse complement strand
CCCGCACGGGAGGAGGGGCCTTCGCTTTCTCCGGGGTCAGGCGCGGAGCTGGCGCGTGTGGTGCTCCACGTGCACGGCGCAGAACCGCAGCGCCGTCCGGAGCGGGAGCGGGCCGAAGTAGGGGTGGCTGATGGTGGCGCCGCTCCCGAGCGCGGCCTCCATCCCGCGCTCCGTCTCGGCCGCCAGCGCGCGCAGGCGGCCGAGCACCTCCGCCCGGTCCGGCGTGTCGGCGGCCGGGCGGATCTCCCGCGGGGCGGAGGCGCGCAACGGGAAGCTGCGGTGGAAGAGCATGTGCGGGAGCACGGTCCAGCGGAAGACGCGCTGCTGCCAGGCCGGGACGCGCGGCCGGACCCCCTCCCCGCCCCGCAGCTCCCCCAGGATCGCCGCGTAGCTCCGGGCCAGGTGGTCGGCGACCTGGCCCGGGGACCACTTCCCCCGCGCCCGCGGGCGCGCCCAGGCCTCCTCCGGGACGGCCTCGGCCTCGGCAACGCACCGGGCGATCGCGTCCTGGTGCTCGCGCACCGCGCGCTGCCACTTCGGATCGTCTGCGGGCGCGGGCGCGGGTGCGGGCATGGCTGCGCGGGGGTGGCGGTTCGGGAGGGAGACGGGACGGGCCCCTGCGAACGGGGCCGCCCCCTCGGAAGAGGAGCGGCCCCGGAAGCGCCGGAAGCCCGGAAGGATCAGCGGCTCACGCCCGCCGGGACGGAAACGTCCGGGCTGCGGAGGACGACCATGTCGCGTACGCCCTCGCGCTGCCCCGGCACCACGCCGTCCACGGCCATGGCGCAGAACAGCAGCGCCAGGTACAGCAGCGAGTTGCGGTACAGCGCCCACGCGGGCCGGGTGAGGCTCGCGGAGCGGAAGAGCCGCACCACGTCGAAGAGGAACCACCCGCCGAGCGCCGCCGCGGCCACACCGTACACCGCGCCGAGCCCGCCGTAGGTGACCGGCACGAGCGTCACGACGATGAGGAGCGCGGTGTAGACCACCATCTGCCGCATGGTCTGCCGCTCGCCCCAGACGTTGGGCGCCATGGGGACGCCCACGCGGCCGTAGTCCTTCTGCTTGACCAGCGCCAGCGCCCAGAAGTGCGGCGGGGTCCAGAAGAAGACGATCAGGAACATGTACAGCGAGGTCAGCGTCACCTCGCCGGTGGCGGCCGCCCACCCCACCAGCGGCGGGAAGGCCCCGGCCGCCCCGCCGATCACGATGTTCTGGGGGGAGGTGCGCTTCAGCCAGCGCGTGTAGACGAAGACGTAGAACAGCAGCCCGCCCAGCGCGAGCACGGCGGCCAGCAGGTTGACGAGGGCCGCGAAGAGGACGAACGCCGCCGCCCCGAGCGCCACGCCGAAGCCGAGCACGTGCCCCGGCGAAATCCGCCCGCTGGGAATGGGGCGCAGTGCGGTGCGGGGCATGCGGGCGTCGATGTCGCGATCCATGTACATGTTGATCGCGTTGGCCCCGCCCGCCATCAGGTAGCCGCCCAGCATGGTCCAGAGCAGCGCGGTCCCGTCCGGCCAGCCGCGCACCGCGATGAACATGGGGGCGGCGGTGGTGAGCAGGAGGAGCGAGATGATCCGCGGCTTGGTGAGCGTCACGTAGTCACGGAGCCGCTGCCGGATCCCCCCCGACGCGCCCTGGCGCCAGGCGGCGACGCCGGCGCGCTGGGTCCCCGTGGTCATCCCGTCCGCGGCGAGGGCCGCGGCGCTCGACCCGGTGAGCGGGGTGGAGCCCGGGAGGACGTCGCTCACGGCCGTGGCGGCGATGTCTTGCATTCGTGCTCGTTTGCGGGTGGCGTTCCGGCCGCGCGGGGGGCCGGCCCGGAAGCCGGAGAATATACACCTCGCAACACCCTGCGCCAAGCGGAGGACGCGCCGTCCGGGCGATCCCCCACGGCTCCGTGGGGAGATTCCCCACGGAGCCACCCGGACCCGCGGGGGCCGGCGTCCGCGAGGTTGCCTGATGCGCCGCGGATCGCTTTATTTTGCAGCGCCGTAGCGCCTCCCCCCGCACACGCTCACCGAGACACCGGACCGATGAAGCTGACGCCGTTCGCGAAGTTCGCCTGGGGCGTGCTCGCCTACAACCTCGCCGTGGTGGCGTGGGGCGCCTACGTGCGCGCCACCGGCTCGGGGGCGGGGTGCGGCGACCACTGGCCCCGGTGCGACGGCGAGGTGATCCCGCGCCTGGCGAGCGCCGAGCAGGTGATCGAGTTCACGCACCGGGTCACCAGCGGGATCGCCGCGCTCCTGGTGCTGGGAATGCTGGTGTGGGCGCTGCGCGCCTTCCCCAGGGGGCACGTGGTGCGCCGCGCCGCGGCGGCGTCCATGGTGCTGATGGTGATCGAGGCGCTGCTGGGGGCGGGGCTGGTGCTCTTCCAGCTGGTGGCGGACAACGCCTCCGGGTACCGGGCGTTCTCCATGGTGGCGCACCTGGTGAACACCTTCTTCCTCCTGGGCGCCATCGCGCTCACCGGGTGGTGGGCCTCCGGGGGGCGGCCGGTCCGCCTGCGCGGGCAGGGCGCCGCGGCGGCGCTGCTCGCGGTGGGGGTGGCGGGGATGGTCGTGCTGGGGGCGTCCGGCGCCATCGCCGCGCTGGGCGACACCCTCTTCCCCGCCACGTCGCTGCGCGAGGGGATCCGCCAGGACTTCTCCCCCACCGCGCACTTCCTGCTCCGGCTCCGCATCTTCCACCCGGCCATCGCGCTGGCGGTGGGCGCCTACCTGGTGCTCGCCGCGCGCCTGGTCGCCCGCCTCCGCCCCGGGCGGACCACGCGCCGCCTCGCGCTGGCGCTGGCGGTGCTGTACGCGGTGCAGATCGGCGCCGGCTTCCTGAACCTGGCGCTCCTGGCGCCGGTGTGGATGCAGCTGGTGCACCTGCTGCTCGCCGACCTGGTCTGGATCTCCCTGGTGCTGTTCGGCGCGAGCGCGCTCGCCGTGCCGGAAGAAGCCGCCCACCCCGCCCGCCCGGTGCGAGAGCAGGCTCCAGCGCTGGCCTGACCCCGAAAAGCTTGTGCGGAGGGAGACTCGCCGGCAGTTTGGCGAGGCTCCCGCAGCCGGAGCGGAGACACCGGAGCGGCTTCCGGTGGCTCCACGACCCGCGGAGGAGACAGGCCGCCGTCTGGCCTGGCTCCGGAGCGGCCCCACACGCGCAGTGCCACCCCCGCCCGCGACACCGTATGACCCGAAACGCAATCCGGAAGACGGCGCTCGCCGCCGCGCTCGCCGTGCTGGCCGCCTGCGCTCCGACGCAGCGTCCCGCCCAAGCTCCCGCCCCGAGCGGACAGGCCGCCGCCCCGGGCACCTTCGCGGGGAAGACCGCGGGGCTGGAGCGGCACGACGGCTACTTCCCCTTCTACTGGGACGCCCGGAGCGGGAAGCTGCTCCTGGAGGTGCCGCGCGTGGGCGAGGACTTCCTCTACCTCAACTCGCTGGCGACCGGGGTCGGCTCCAACGCGCTGGGGCTGGACCGCGGCACCATCGGCGACGGCGTGGTGGTGCGCTTCGAGAGGCACGGCCCCAAGCTCCTCCTGGTGCAGCAGAACACCGGCTTCCGCGCGGTGAGCGCCGCCACGCCGGGGGAGACGCGGGCCGTGGTGGAGTCGTTCCCGGTGTCGGTGCGCGGCGCCTTCCCCATCCAGGCGGAGCAGGATGGGCGGTTCCTGATCGACGCGACGGATTTCTTCCTCCAGGACGCCTTCGGGGTGGCGGCGCGGATCCGCCAGGGGCAGCAGGGCGACTTCCGGCTGGACCGCGACCGGAGCACCGTCTACCTCCCGCGGACCAAAGCCTTCCCGATGAACACGGAGGTGGAGACGCTCCTCACCTTCGCGAGCGACAACCCGGGGCCGGAGATCCGCCGCCACACGCCGGACGGGCGCTCGCTCTCGCTGCGGCAGCACCACTCGTTCGTGGAGCTCCCGCCGCCGGGGTACGAGCCCCGCGCCTTCGACCCGCGGGTGGGCGTGAACCCGCTGACCTTCTTCGACTTCAGCCAGCCCTTCGACGCGCGCTACCCGCAGCGCTGGATCGCGCGCTGGCGCCTGGAGAAGAAGGACCCGGCGGCGGCGATGTCGGAGCCGGTGAAGCCCATCGTCTACTACCTGGACCCGGGCGTCCCCGAGCCGTACCGCACCGCCTTCCGGGAGGGGGCGCTCTGGTGGAACCGGGTGTTCGAGGCGGCGGGGTTCATCGACGCCTTCCGGGTGGAGGACCTCCCGGAGGACGTGGACCCCATGGACGCCCGCTACTCGGTGATCCAGTGGGTTCACCGCACCGACCCGGGCTTCTCCATCGGGCCGTCGTTCCGCGACCCGCGCACCGGGGAGATCATCAAGGCGGCGGTGCGGATGGACTCGTACCGTTCGCTCACCGACTACAACATCTTCGCCGGGGCGCTCCCGGCCATGCAGGTGGGCGAGTGGGTGGGCCGGCTGGACCCGCAGGCGGACGCGGAGGCGTTCGCAATGATGCGGCGCCGGCAGCACGTGGCGCACGAGGTGGGGCACACGCTGGGGCTGGCGCACAACTTCATCGCCTCGGCGGACGGGCGCTCGTCGGTGATGGACTACCCGGGGCCGCTGATCCGGCTGAGGGACGGCCGGATCGACGTATCGGAGGCGTACCGCGCCGGGCCGGGGGCGTACGACACGCTGGCGATCCGCTTCGCGTACATGCAGTGGCCGACGCCGGAGGCGGAGGCCCGCGGCCTGGCCGAGCTGGTCCGCGCCGCGATGCGCGACGGGGTGCGCTTCATGGCCGACCGCGACGCGGACGAGGCCGGGAGCATGGCCGAGGTGACCCGCTGGGCCCTGGGGAGCGACCGGGTGGCGGAGCTGGAGCGGACGATGGCGGTGCGCCGCGTGCTCCTGGACCGCTTCGGCACGGCGGCGATCCGCCCCGGCGAGCCCATGTGGCACCTGAGCGAGCGGCTGGCCCCGGTGTACCTGCACCACCGGTACGCGCTGGAGGCGGCGGCCAAGGTGGTGGGCGGGCTGGAGTACACCTTCGCGCTTTCGGGCGACGGGCAGGTGCCTGCGCGCGTCGTGGACCCGGCGGAGCAGCGTGCGGCGCTGAACGCCATCATCCGCGCGCTCCAGCCGGAGGCGCTGGCGATCCCGGAGCGGGTGGCCGCCATGATCCCGCCCCCGCCCTACGGCTACGGCTCCAACGCTTGGTCCTTCGCCTCGCCGCTCGGGGGTGCCTTCGACCCCGTGGCGGCGGCGCAGTCGCTGGCCGCGAGCGTCGTGGACGGCCTGCTGCACAGGGAGCGCGCGGCGCGGCTGGTCTCCTTCCATGCCCGCGACGGCGCCGCGCCCTCGCTGCACGAGGTCATGGCGCGCCTGGTCCAGGGCACCTGGGGCCAGCC
>DASYWD010000152.1 GCA_035936415.1 Longimicrobiaceae bacterium | reverse complement strand
GCTCCGGCTCGGTGTCGTCGTCGCGGGCGCCGCCCCCCGCCAGGCGCACGGCCACGGCGGTGTAGTTGTCGTCGGGGCCGCGCTCCTCCACCCGGCGGCGGACCATCTCCACCACCGCCGCCGCGGTGGGGGCGGCCATGGCCTCGCCCAGCTCGTCCAGCCGGGTGGCCTTGGAGATCCCGTCCGAGGCCAGGAGGTAGGTCCACCCGGGGCGCAGCGGGATCCACACCGCGTCCGCCTCGCCGCCGCGCCCCACCGCGCGCTGCAGGCGGTTGGCGCCCTCGGCCTCGGTGACCTCGTCCAGTGCGATCTCCCCCGCCTCCCAGCGGGCGAAGGCCGGGGTGTGGTCGCGGCTCTCCAGCCGCACGGTCCCGTCCGGCGCGCGCGACAGGATCCGCACGTCTCCCGCGAAGGCGCCGATCCACCCGGTGCGGTCCGGGGCCAGGGAGAGGAGCGCCAGCGCGCACCCCATCCCCCCCCGCTCAGCGACGTTCTCCTGCGCGGCCTGCGCCACGGCGCGGTCGGCGGCGCGCACGGCGTGGCGGGCGGCGTCCAGCGAGCGGATGGGGCCGGCCTCCAGCAGGGCGCCGAGCGCGGTGTCGGCGGCGAGGCGGCCGCCCCGCTCGCCGCCCATCCCGTCGGCGACGGCCACGGTCCCCGTTTCCTCGAAGCCGTCCAGCGCGAAGGCGTCCTGGTTCTCCGGGCGCGGGCCCTGCCCGCTGAACCCGGCTAGGTCGAAGAGCAGCCCGGCGCGCCGGGCGGTGCGTGCGGCGGGTGCGCTCATCGGATCCGGACCCCCTTCATCTCGGCGGCTTCCCGCGGGGGCGCGAGTGCGTTGTCCAGCAGGTCCTCCTCGTGTCTGCGGTGGCTGATGCCCGCGATGATCCCCACGGCCAGCGCCGAGGCCAGCAGCTTGGCCCCGCCGTGGGCGGCGAAGGCGGCGGCCACGCCGGTGAGCGGGATCACCCGGATCCCCCCCAGCGTGGCGAGCCAGAAGGGGATGGCGATCAGCATCGCCAGCCCGGTGACCAGCGTCCGCTCGAAGGCCCCCCGCTCGCGGACCGCCGCCATGAACATCCCGATGAGAAATACGGTGTACAGCAGCACCAGCGCCACCCCCCCCACCAGCCCCCACTGCGCGGCGTGCAGGGTGATGTACCCGTCGTCCGCGGAGTTGGGGGCCGTCTCGCCGTGCCCGCGCCCCGGCCCCTCGCCGAAAAGGCCGCCGGCCAGGACGTTGGCGTCGAACAGCTTGATCTGGTGCAGCTTGGCCGCCCACCGCTCGGCCTCCGCCTCGGTCATCGTCGCCGGATCCTGGTACGGGCCGTAGGCCAGCTCCAGGCGGGTGCGGGAGCGCTCGTCCACGTTGAAGGCGGCGAACACCAGCCCCGCCCACGCCACCAGCATCAGCCCGGCCCACCACCCCCGCCGCGTCCCCACCAGGAGCATGGCCGCCAGGCTCCCCGCCAGGACGATGGAGAGCCCCAGCTCGCGGATCACCAGGAAGGGGACCACGGGGAGGAGCCCGTACAGCGCCAGCCCCAGCAGCCGCTGGGGCGCCAGCACCTCCCCCGGGCGGGCCAGGTTGTAGGCGTCGTCGGCCAGGGTCGCGGCCCAGGTGGCGACGAACAGGGGGAGGAACAGCTCCCACGGCGTGGTCCCCCCCACCTTCCCCAGCTCGGTGAAGAACAGGGTGAGGACGAAGAACACCCCCAGCGTCACCAGGTACGGCACCGTGCGGTTCTGCCGGAACCAGCGCAGCCTCTCCCCACGCCGCGCGAGCAGGAAGCCCAGGAGCAGCGCCAGCGGCGCCAGGAAGACGGAGTAGTGGGACATCCCGCGCAGGAACGCCGTCTCCCCCTGGGTCACCCCCTGCACCGCCCGCGCCCACGGGTCCGGGAGCGGCGGCGGCGGCCCGCCGAAGACCTCCTCCTGCCGCTCCGGCCCGTACGCCCGCTCGATGGTGGAGATGCGCGAGCGATCCGCCTTGAGGTCGTTGGCCTGCGCCCGCGTCGGCCCGGAGGCCTGGTACACCGGGTCGGTGAAGACCTGGAACTGCGCCGGCCGCGACAGGAAGAAGATCACCACCGGGAGGGCCACGATCATCCACCCCCCGCGGTACCCCATCCCCCGGAGCACCCCCAGCACCAGGAGCCAGGCGACGAGCGCCCCCGCGTCGCGCATCAGGGTGCGGGTGGCGCCGGGGGAGGTCCCGTGCACCGGCCACACCCCGGTCACCACGGAGTAGTGCGCCGCCAGGTAGAAGAGCGCGGCGGCGAGCAGCCCCGCCCAGAGCCAGGGCGAGGTGCGGCGCTCCGGGCGCGGCCCCGCCCCCGGAGCCGCGGACGGTGCCCGGACGTGCACCGCCACCCCCTTCGGCCCCTCGGGCCGCTTCCGCCGGAACCAGTCCAGGAGGCCCATCACTCCCCCCTCCCGGCCGGGGCCGGCATCGTGCGGGCCAGGACGCGGGTCATCCCCGCGGCCACCGCGGCGGGCTTGCGCCCGCCGGGCCCGCCGCCGCGCAGGTACACCACCACGGTGTAGCGCGGGCGCCCGTCGGGTCCGAAGACCAGCCCGGCGAACCACCCGTCGTCCGCCTTCCCGGCGATCTGCGCGGTCCCCGTCTTCCCGCCCAGGTCCCAGCGCAGCCCCTCCAGGAGCGGGAGGGCGCTCCGCGCCGTGCCGGAGTCCACCACCGCCAGCATGGCGCGCTGGAGCTTCCGCGCCGTCTCGGCGCCCATGATCCGCCTCTCCTCCTCCGGCCGCTCCGCCCGCTCCGCCTCGATGGTGGGCTGGAGCATCACGCCCCCGTTGCCGATGGCCTGCACGAAGCGGGAGACAGCGATGGGGGTGACGTCCACCGGCCCCTGCCCGATGGAGAGCTGCGCCCACTCCTGCCGCCCGGTCTTCTCGCCGATGCGGATCCGCGCGGGCGCCGGGCTCATCCGCCGCGCCCAGGCGTCCGACGAGGTGCTCCAGAACGCGCGGGTCGTGTCCGTGGGCGGCCGCTCCTGGTACGGCTCGAAGCCGTAGCGCCGGTACGCCTCCACGAACGCCTCCTCGCCCAGCCGCTCGCGCATCTGCTGCGCCATGTGGACGGCGGTGGTGTTGCAGGAGGGCATCAGCATCCCCGTGGGCCCCTGCACCGTGCCCCGCCCGCGCATCTCGTAGTTGCGGATCAGGGAGCGGCCCACCTGGATCGCCTCGGGGCAGGGGAGCGGCGGGTCGCCCAGCCCGCTCTCCCACCAGAGCGCCGCCAGCGCCAGCTTGAACACGGAGCCCGGCGGGGCGTAGCTCTTGATCCCCAGCGGCGGGTCATCCGGCCCGCCCGTGGCCGCGTACGCCACCAGCGCGCCCGTGTTCACGTCCTGCACCACCACCGCGCCGGGGTTCCCGGTGCCGCGCAGCAGCTCCCAGGCGGCGCGCGTCGGGGCGGCGCAGAGGGTGAGGCGCAGGTCGGTCCCGGCGGCGTGGAGCTGTCCGGCCTCGGCCAGCGACACCGGCTCGCGCAGCGCCTCCGCGAAGAGCCGCTCCACGGTGTAGTCGCGCTCGTCCGCGTCGCGCCCGCCTCCCACCAGGTTGGCGGTGGCCTCGCCCAGCGGGTACACCCGCTCCACGTCGCCGTCACGCATCGCGTAGCGGGCGAGGGCCTGGGCCTCGCTCCCGGAGCAGTCCAGGATCCACCCGCGCACCTCGCCGCGGCGCTGCTCGGTGCGCCGGGGGTCGCCGTAGCGGGCGTACATCCTCCGCCCCTCCTCCAGCTCCTCGCGCTGCACCAGGAGGCGGGCGTGGCCCGCCGTGTACACCCCCGCGAGGAGGATCATCCCCAGGGCGATGCGCACCGCCCAGCGCTCGCGGCGCTCCCGCCAGATGGCCCGCGTGAGGTGGGCGAGGGCGACGGCGGCGCCCACCGCGAACGCGAGGAGGACGCCGCGCAGCACCCAGTTCAGGATCGTGTCCAGCACGCTGTTGTCTCCAGGACGACGGCTCGTTGTGATTGGCTTCCGCGGCAGCTACGGCAAGCCCTGCACCATCGAGCGTCGTCGAGCGTGTTTGTTGACAGCGGTTTGGGCGTGTCCCCCGCGGAGCGGGGGCCGGGCTGCGGCGCACTAGAGCACGATACGACCGTGCTCAAGTGCGGCGAGCCCCGCAAACAGCGCGGGTCTCGCCCCTTCGGGCTCGCATCCCTCACGCGGGTCCCCCGGTCACTACGCGTGGGGGCCGCCGACGTTTCACCCGCCCCCGCCGTCAGCCGTTCTCCCCTCCCCCTTGCGGCTACGCATTACCCACAAGTCGAGAAGGGGGAGAACGATGGGAGCAGGAGGAGGTAAGAGGGAGGGCAGGTAGGGAGAGGAGGGAACCGAAGGCAGGAAGAGAGGTTGATGGTTGCCTGGGTGG
>DASYWD010000151.1 GCA_035936415.1 Longimicrobiaceae bacterium | reverse complement strand
GCCCGAGCCCGAGCCTGATACGGCGACGCCTCCCCGGCAGCCCGCCGCCGGGATCGCCGTGCTCCCCTTCGAGGACGACACCCGCGGCCGCAGGAGCGAGTACTTCAGCGACGGGCTCACCGAGGAGATCACCGACGCGCTCAGCCGGGTGCGGGGGCTGCGGGTGATCGCGCGCACCTCCGCCTTCGCCTTCAAGGGGACGCGGGTGCCGGCGCCGGAGATCGGGCGGCGGCTGGGGGTGACGCACCTGCTGGAGGGGAGCGTCCGGAAGAGCGGGGGGAGCCTCCGCATCGCCGTGCGGCTGGTGGAGGCCGGCACCGGCTCGCTGCTCTGGTCGGACCGCTACGACCGGGAGATCGGCGACGTCTTCGCCGTGCAGGACGAGATCGCCCGCGCCGTGGTGGACTCGTTGCGGGTGGAGCTGGCGGGCGACGGGGGCGGGGCGCTGGTCCGCAGCTCTACCGGGGACCCCGAGGCGCACGCCCTGTACCTGCGCGGCCGCTCCTGCTGGTACACGCGGACGCCCGAGGGGCTGGAGGAGGCCATCGGCTACTTCCGCCGGGCTCTGGAGCGGGATCCCGCCTTCGCGCTGGCCCACATCGGCCTCGCCGATGCCTACAACATGCTGGGCGCCTTCGACTACGGCGTGCTCCCCCCCGGCGAGGTCTACCCCCGGGCGCGGGAGGCCGCCACGCGCGCCCTCGCCCTCCGCCCGGACCTGGCCGAGGCGCACACCGCCCTCGCCAACGTCCTGCTGAACTACGAGTGGGACTGGGAGGGCGCCGCCCGCTCCTTCCGCCGCGCCCTGCAGCTCAACCCCGGCTACGCGGTGGCGTACCACTGGTACTCGCTCTACCTGGGCGCGGTGGGGCGGCACGCCGAGGCGCTGGACGCGGTGCGGCGCGCGCGAGAGCTGGACCCCATGTCGCTGGTGATGGGGACCGCGCTCGCCCGGCAGCTCTACTTCGGGCGGGAGTACGACGCCGCGCTCCGGGAGTACCGCGCGGTCCTGGAGGTGGACCCCGCCTTCGTTCCCGCGCGGCTGGGGCTCGGCCTCACGCTGGCCCAGTCCGGGGCGGCGGACGAGGCGGTGGCGGAGCTGGAGCGTACGCTGAATCCCTCCGACAGCCCCCGCCCCGTCGTGCTGGCCCTGCTCGGGCACGCCCAGGGGAGGGCGGGGCGCAGGGAGAAGGCCGGTACGCTGCTCGCCCGCCTCCACGCCATGGCGGAGGAGCGCTACGTCCCGCCCGAGTACTTCGCGCTGGTGCACCTGGGGCTGGGCGATACGGACGCGGCGCTCCGGTGGCTGGAGGCGGCGTGCGACGCCCGCTCGGGCTCCGTCATCTACCTGCGGGTGGACCCGCTCCTGGACCCCCTGCGCGCCGACCCCCGCTTCGGGCGGCTGTGCGCGCGGGTGGGCTTCCCCGCTTTGCCGTAACCCCCGCCCGGCGCTAGATTTCACCCTCCCAGAGCGGTACCGGCACAACTCATGAGCGGGCAGATGTCAGCCATCCAGCGCAGAAGGACCGTTACCGTGGACGTGGGCGGCGTCCGGGTGGGGAGCGACCACCCGGTGGTGGTGCAGTCCATGACCAACACCGACACCGCCGACGTAGAGGGGACCGTCCGCCAGGTGGCCGCGCTCTGGCGGGCGGGGAGCGAGGTCGTCCGCGTCACGGTCAACAACGACGAATCCGCGCGCGCCGTCCCCTACATCGTGGAGGGGCTGCGGCGGCGCGGCGTCGACGTCCCCATCGTGGGCGACTTCCACTACAACGGGCACCTCCTGCTCACGAAGTACCCGGACGCCGCCGAGGCGCTGGCGAAGTACCGCATCAACCCCGGCAACGTGGGCACCAGCCGGCGCGACGCCAACTTCGCCACCATCGTGGAGCAGGCGATCCGCTGGGAAAAGCCGGTGCGCATCGGGGTGAACTGGGGGTCGCTGGACCAGAACCTCCTCACGCAGATGATGGACGCCAACGCCGGCCTCCCCCCGGAGGACCGCGTAGACGCCCAGGAGGTGCTCCGCTCCGCCATGGTCGAGAGCGCGCTCCGCTCCGCCGCGCTCGCCGAGGAGGTGGGGCTCCCGCACGACCGGATCATCCTGTCCGCCAAGGTGAGCGGGGTGCAGGACCTGGTGGCGGTGTACGGACGCCTCGCCGTGCTCTGCGACTACCCGCTGCACCTTGGGCTCACCGAGGCGGGGATGGGGACCAAGGGGATCGTCGCCTCCACGGCGGGGCTCTCCATCCTGCTGCAGCAGGGGATCGGCGACACCATCCGCGTCTCGCTCACTCCCAAGCCCGGCGGCGACCGCACCGAGGAGGTGCACGTCGCGCAGCAAGTGCTGCAGTCGCTGGAGATCCGCTCCTTCACCCCCCAGGTGACGAGCTGCCCCGGGTGCGGGCGCACCACCTCCACCTACTTCCAGAAGCTGGCGGAGGACGTCCAGGGCTACCTCCGCGACCAGATGCCCGTCTGGCGGGAGACGCACCCCGGCGTGGAGGAGATGAAGGTGGCGGTGATGGGGTGCGTGGTGAACGGCCCCGGCGAGAGCAAGCACGCCAACCTGGGGATCTCCCTCCCCGGCACCTTCGAGGAGCCCAAGGCCCCGGTGTACGTGGACGGCGAGCACCGCGTCACCCTCAAGGGCGACCACATCGCCGAGGAGTTCAAGCGGATCCTGGATGAGTACGTGGAGACGCACTACCCGGCCCGCGCGGCGGTGGAGCCGGCCGGGGTCTGAGCACGAGGCGACGGAGTGCGCCCGGACGGAGGCGGGGCCGGGGGATTGCTCCTCCGGCCCCGCTCCCTTTCTCCGGGCGCCCGTGCGCGGCGCTGGCTTCAAACCTGCAAAGCAGCGCAGCGCCCTGTCGCCGCGGATCGGCGGCGGGGCCTTTCAATGCGTATCCCGACCCATGAGTTCCGAAGACAACGACGAGCTTGCCGCGGCGGTGCGGCGGATCCGGCAGGAGGCCGGAGCGGAATCCGTGGCCGCGGCCTACTACGACTACGAGACGCGCACCCACTGGCACTACAGCGGCGACGAGTGGTTCCACGCCGCCAGCACCATCAAGGTCCCCATGCTGCTGGGCGTCTTCGGCGCCGCGCAGAAGGGGCAGCTCCCGCTGAACGGGCGGGTGCACGTGCGCAATCGCTTCCTCAGCGTGGCCGACGGCGAGCCCTTCCGGGTGGAATCGGGGCGCGACGCCAACTCGGTGGTGCACAAGCACCTCGGGCGGACCATGCGGGTCCGGGAGCTGGCCCGCCACATGATCGTCACCAGCAGCAACCTGGCCACCAACCTCCTGGTGGAGGTGGTGGGGCTGGACGAGATGCGCGCCTCCATCCGGGAGCTGGGAATCGAGGGCGTCACCCTGGAGCGGGGGGTGGAGGACGAGCGCGCCTACGAGGAGGGGATCAACAACATGGTGACCGCCAACGGGCTCGTCGCCGTCCTCCGCCACATCGAGGAGGGGACCGCCTTCTCGGTGATGGCCTCGGCGCGGATGCTGGAGATCCTGCACGATCAGGAGTTCCGCAGCGGGATCCCCGCCGGCGTCCCGGACGACGCCCGCGTCGCCAACAAGACGGGGGAGATCTCCACCGTGGCGCACGACGCGGCCATCGTCTACCTCCCCGACCGCAAGCCCTACGTCCTGGTGGTGCTCACCCAGTGGGAGCGCGGCGCCTCCGGGCGGAGCGACACCATCGCGCGCATCTCCCGCGCGGTCTACGAGCACCTGATGGACCTGGGGGAGTCGCCAGATGCCTGAGTTCCCCTTCCGCTGGGTGGACGGGCTCACCCTGGGCGACGAGTACCGGGCGGTGCTCCGCCCGGGCGAGCTGCTGCGCGACCGGAGCCGGCGGCTACGCCGCCTCCCGCGCTTCTTCTACGAGATCCCCTCGTGGGAGGCGGCGCGCGACACCGCGCTGACCGAGCATTTCATGGTGTGGGAGTTCATCAACTCCGACGTGCGCGAGGCGGACCTGCTGCGCCGGGCCTGGCCGCGGTACATCCCCTGCGCGGTCGCGGTGCTCGCGGCCCAGCTCGAGCTGTTCCGCCGGGTGGTGGACACCTACGTCCACATCGCCGCGAACGGGGGGTACCGCTCCCCCGCGCACCGGCTCTCCGCGCACGCCACCACCCACTCGTGGGGGACCGCGGTGAACCTGTATCGTATCGGGGACGACTGGCTAGACGACGAGAAGACGATCCGCCGGTACGCCCGCATGGCCCGGGAGCTGATCCCCGGGCTCTGGACCCGCCCGTGGGGGCACGGCGTGGGGGAGGCCGACGACCACCTCCACCTGGACCTGGGCTACACCGAAGCCGTCCCCCACGACTCGCCCGGCGAGGACGCGGGGGACGCCGATCCGCTGGAGGGAGAGGACGAGCGCGTGGCCGAAGCCGAAGAGGTTGGTGCATGACACAGAACGCGAGCAAGAAGACGGGCGCGGGGAAGGGCCGGAAGGGCGCCGGGCGGCTGGAGCTGGCCGCCATGGGGATGGAGGCCGAGTTCTCCCTCCTGCTGGACGGGGAGCCGGTGTGCCCGGAGGAGCTGTTCGGCTCGCCGCGCGCCTTCGTGCGCGACCGGCTGATGCACCGGGTGGGGACCTCGTACCACCTCCCCACCGGCGGCGCCGTGTACTTCGACACCGGCGTGATCGAGGTCGCCACGCCGGTCATCGAGATCGAGCGCGGCGCGGCCGCCCGCACGGGCCGGTCGCTCTGGGAGTCCATCCTCTACCTGCGCGGCGAGCTGGACCACTGGGAGCGCCGCACGGGGCGCGAGGTGCGGCTGGTGGGCTTCAGCGCCCACTACAACATTTCTTTCGAGCTCCCACGCGAGCAGCAGGGGCGCAGCCGCACGGTGCAGAAGCTCGCGCTCCTCCTCGCCTACCTCCTCCCGCCGTCGGTGATGATGTTGGCCACCAACCGGCGCTCCACCGGGGTGGGTGTGCGGCCGCGCGGCGACCGGATCGAGGTGACGGTGGACTTCACCCCCAGCGCGTCGCTGATGATCGCCACGGCGACGCTGATCGTGGGGATCGTGCGGGAGGTGATGACCTGGCCCTCGTTCGAGCTGGAGATGCTGGAGCGGATGGGGATCCCGGTGATCGCCGGCTTCCGGCCCGTCCCGCACACCAGCCGCAAGGGGTGGCTGGCGAAGGCCGAGTGCTACCCCCGCGACCCCTTCACCTCCGACGTGGACGCCCCCGTGTGGGACACCACCGACGGACGGCGCCTCTCGCTGCGCGGGATCGCGGGGCTCACGGTGCGGCACTTCTGGCACCCCATCCGCCGCTTTTCCGACCCGTTCACCTTCCGCCTCATCGGCTCGGTGATGCGGGGGCGCGCGCCCTCGCTCCTGGACCTGGACGACCGCCCGGCGGAGTACGACGACGTGGGGCGGCTCTGCACCTGGGACAACCTCTTTCCCGAGCGCGATCTGTCGCGCTCCCGGTACGAGCGCGTGCTCATCCGCGCCATCTCCGGCCAGAAGCTCTGGATGAACGGCCGGCGCTACACGCCCCGGCGGATGCGGGGATGGTCGGAAGTGGTCTTCCAACGAGACGACGACGGCACCCGCCACGTGTTCGGCATCGACTACCTGCTGAACCACCTGCGCGACTGGGAGCGCCCCGTTCCGCGGGGAGGGTAGGGGACCGCCACGGCACACAAGACCAGAGGGCACCTCCCGCACTCGGGGGGTGCCCTCTGGACGTCACGGCATCCGGAGAGAGCCGGGCCTACTTCTCGGAGAGCACGCGGTTCTTCTCGATGTACTCCGACCACTCGGGCGGTACGTCGGTGTCCGGGAAGATGGCGCTGACGGGGCACTCCGGCTCGCAGGCGCCGCAGTCGATGCACTCGTCCGGGTTGATGTAGAACTGGTCCTCGGCCTCGTAGATGCAGTCCACCGGGCAGACCTCGACGCAGCTCGCGTCCTTGGTCCCGATGCACGGCTCGGCGATCACGTACGGCATGTGGCTCTCCGGAACGGCGTGGTTGATGGTTCGCTCGTGCGGCCGGTCGCTGGGCCGGGCGTAGAATAACAGGCCGGTCCTGGGTTGTCCACGCCGAACGGGCGGCGTCCGCCTACCTCAGGTGGCGGCCGAACCACTCGATCGTGGCGTCGGTCGCCGCCTTCAGCTCCGGCGTCGCCCCGGCGTACGGGTGCACGGCGCCGAAGGTGTGCCCCGCGCCCTCCACGAGGAGCAGCTCCGTCTCGTCTCCCGCCGCCTCGAAGAGCGCGTGCCCCTCCGCGGCCGGGACCGTCTCGTCCTCCTCCCCGTGCACGATCAGCCAGGGCGCCGACAGGGCACGGGCCGCGCGGAGGACGTCCAGGCGCTCGCGGCTCATCTCCACGTCGCGCCAGTAGGCCGGGCCCACGGGCATGGCCTGCCCGGTGCGCGCGTTGGCGATCTCCACCGTTTCGCCGCGCTTCCAGGCCTCCACCTGCTCCGGGCTCCAGCGCGCCGGGATGTCCGAGATCGCCGCCCAGGTGGCGAGCGCGTCCACGCGCGGGTCCTCCGCGGCCGCGATCACCGCCTCGCCCCCTCCGCGCGAGTGGCCGAACAGCCCCGTCCGGCGCGGCGCGCGCGGGAGGATGCCGCCCCGGTGGAGCGCGTCCAGCACCAGCCGGATCTCGTCCACGTTGCGGGTGTGCGTGTTCTCCCGGAAGCGGTCCAGCGCGGAGAAGTCCACCCCGTCCGCCCCGACCCCGTTGCGCGAGAAGTCGAAGGTCACGGCCGCGTAGCCGGCGCGCGCCAGTGCGCGGGCGAGGGGGGGGAAGAATCCCCAGGTGCGGAATCCCTTGAAGCCGTGGCAGACCACCACCGCGGAGCGGGGCTCCGTCCCCGCGAGAAGGCGCACGTCGCCCCGGACGGGAAGCTCGTCGCCCGGCGGGCGGAGCTCCCAGCGGGTCAGGGTGATGGCGGGCTCGGGGCTACGAGTTGGGGGGCTCATGGCGTCGCGGTTCGGGTCAATGCGGCCGTCAGCGGGCACGCGGCGCAGGGCGTGGGGCGGGGGCACCCCTCGCAGGGGAGCTCGTCCGCCTCGGCGGGCTCCCGCTCCGCGGCGGCCTCCGCCAGGCGCGCGGCCAGGTAGCGGATGCGGCGCGCGTTGGCGGGGTCGTCGAACTCACCCTCGCGCACCGTGCCCAGGGTCCCGTTCGCCGCCGCCGCCACCACCTCGCGCACCTGCTCCAGCTCCGCCGCGCTCATCGGCGCGAGTCCGGGGACCTCCCGGCGCGGCGCCCGCTCCAGCGTCAGCACCTTCCGCGCGAAGGAGACGAAGATGGAGCACGCCTCGGGGCAGGGGACCTCCGCTTCCCCCGCGGGGGGGCCCTCGTCGACCATCCCCAGCGGGGTCTCCGCGTCGACCTCCCACGCGACGCGGCGCAGGCACACGGCGTCGCCGCAGCAGGCGCGCACCGCGTTGCGGACCGCCGGGTCCGGGAGGAGCTTCACCGCGGAGTACATCCCGCTCTGCCGCCCCGCCGTTGCGCGCCAGTGCGTCGGGCGCAGCGTCCCCGTGCGCCCGGCGTGCCAGTGCGCGGCGCAGGCCGGGTACAGGTAGTCGAGCGCCGTCCAGAGGCCGCCGCCGTCCAGCTCCACCAGCGCCCACCCGCTCCGCAGGTTGGGGGCCGTCTTCAGCGGCCGGTGCTCCCCCGCGCTCGTGGTCTGGGCGATCTCCCGCGCCGCGAAGGGGTCGCGGAAGACCTCCAGCCCGCCCTCCGGGACCGCCGCGTCGGCGACGTGGCGCACCTCGTAGCGCCCCTTGCCCGCCGGGCGGATCCGCACCTGGAGGAACACGCGCCCCTCCGCCCCCGCCTCGTCCACCCAGGCGAGGAG
>DASYWD010000150.1 GCA_035936415.1 Longimicrobiaceae bacterium | reverse complement strand
GTCCGAGGCGGCGGGCGCCGTGGCGTGGGAGGCGGACCCGGAGACGCTCCGCTTCACCTGGGTGGGGCCCGGGGCCGGGCGTCTCCTGGGGTGCGCGGACGGCCTGTGGACCGCGGACGCGGACTTCTGGCTCGCCAGCGTGCATCCGGACGACCGGGCCGCCGCCGTGGCCCGGCGGCGGGAGGCCGCCGCGCGCGCCGAGGTGCACGAGCTGGAGTACCGCATGACCCGCGGCGACGGCACCGTGGTGCGGGTCCGGGACACGGCCGGGCCGGGGCGGGGCGGGCGGCTCGCCGGCGTCCTCGTGGACGTGACCGCGCTCCGGGAAGCCGAGGCGCTGGAGGAGACGGTCCGCGCGCTGCGCGAGGCGGTGGACGCGGTGCCGGTCCCGGTGGCGGGGCTCGACCCGGAGGGGCGCGTCACCCTGTGGAACCGGGCCGCCGAGCAGATCCTGGGGTGGAACGCCGACGAGGTCGTCGGGCGGCCCTGGCCGCTGTCGCCCCCCGGGCGGCGACCGGAATTCGAGGCGTTCCTGCGCCGGGCGCTCCAGGGCGGGGCCGCGGCCACGCTGGAGGGCTTCCGGCGCCGCAAGGACGGGACGCCGGTGGAGGTGAGCCTCACGGGCGCGGCGGTGCGCGGCCCGGACGGCGAGGTGTGCGGGGCGGTGGTGGCGGTCGCGGACGTGACCGAGCGGCGCACCGGCGAGCGGGACCGCGAGCAGCTCCTCATCCTGGAGCAGGCCGCCCGTGCCCGCGCCGAGCGCGCGGAGCGGCGCTCCACCGTGCTCGCCTACGCCAGCGAGCTCCTCCACGCCGCCTTCGACTACTCCCCCGACGAGCTGCGCGCCATCCTCGCCAGCCTGGCGAACCTGGCCGTCCCCACCCTGGCCGACTACTGCCGCATCGACGAGGTGCGCCCGGACGGCTCCGTGGTGCGCGTGGCCCTGGTCCACACCGGCCCCGCCGGGCACGTAGCCCCCGAGGGGTTCCCCGCGGACGCCGGGCCCGGGACGCACCCCGTGGTGCGGGCCATCCGCACCGGCGAGCCGGTGCTGGTCCCGGAGGCCGGGACGCAGGAGCTGCGCGAGCTGTTCGCGGACGGCGAGGCGCGCGGGGGGCTCCCCCCGGGGGTACGCTCCGTCCTGGTGGTCCCGCTCTCCGCGCGCGGACGGATCCTGGGCGCGCTGACGCTCGCCACCGCCGCCTCCCGGCGGCGCTACGACCGCGAGGACCTGCTCTTCGCGCAGGACATGGCGCGCCGCATCGCCATGGAGCTGGACAACGTGCGCCTCTACCGCGCCGCCGAGACCGCCGCGCGGCTCCGCGACGAGGTCCTGGCCATCGTCTCGCACGACCTGCGCAACCCGCTCAACGTCATCAGCTTCAGCTCCGACGTCCTGCTCCGGGCGTGGGCCGCCGACGGGGGGCGCGCCGCCGAGCGCAGGCAGGTGGAGGGGATCGCCCTTTCCGCGGAGCGGATGCGCCGCCTCATCCTGGACCTGCTGGACGTGGCGCGCGTGGAGGCGGGCAGCCTCCCGGTGGAGCCCGCCCCCGAGCCCGCGGCCGACCTGCTCCTGGAGGCGCTGGAGCTGCACGCCCCCCTGGCCGAAGAAAAGTCGCTGGTCATGCGCGTCCGCATCCCCCCGGACGCCCCGCCCGTCCTGGCCGACCACGAGCGGGTCCTCCAGGTCCTCTCCAACCTGCTGGGGAACGCCATCCGCCACACCCCGGAGGGGGGCGCCGTGGTGCTCTCGGCCGAGGCCGGGGAGCGCCAGGTCCGCTTCGCCCTCTCCGACACGGGCCCCGGGATCGCGGACGAGCACCTCCCGCACGTGTTCGACCGCTTCTGGCGGGCGCCCCGCGCGCGGCGCGGCGGCGGGGCCGGGCTGGGGCTGGCCATCGCCCGCGGGATCGTGGAGGCGCACGGGGGGAGCATCTGGGCCGAGAGCCGCCCGGGGGAGGGGAGCACCTTCTACTTCACTCTCCCCCGAGCCGACGTGCCCGCCGAGCCCGTGTAGCCACGGCCGGGCACGGTTGTAACGAGTCGATGCACGCCGGGCGCGGGGAGCGCCCGGCGTTTTTCGTGCAAGTGCGCGAGGCACAGGCACTTGTGCGCTCGCCTCCGGGCCGGCGGCGCGGCACGGGGGATGCGAAGCCGCTACGCATGCTGAACGAGCCCCGTTCGGCCGCCCGGAGCGGTACCCCCTCCGGCGCGGCCCACTTTAACCGTCCCCACCTGGCGGCCTCCATGGCGACCGACGCCCTCTCCATCGTCCACCTCGTGCCCCGGCGGGACGCGCCGCTTCCGGGGCTGGAGGGGCTCGCGGAAGACCACGCGCTGCTCACGCTCGACCGCGCGGGGCGGATCATCGAATGGAGCGCGGGGGCGGAGCGGATCGGCGGGTACTCGCGCGAGGAAGCGCTGGGGAGGCACCTCTCCGTGTTCTACCCGGCGGAGGAGCTGCGCTCCGGCGCGCCCTACCGCGAGGTGGAGGAGGCCGCGTCCGGGCGGGTGCAGGCGGAGGGGTGGTGGATCCGGAAGGACGGGACCCGCCTCTGGGGGCGCCGCGTCCTGTACCCGCTCCCCGGCCCCGGCGGCGAGTTGGGGGTGGTGGTGTGCGACCAGACCGCCTCCCGGGAGGCGCAGCGGCGGCTGCAGGAGCGCGAGGAGTGCTACCGCTCCCTCTTCGAGCACACCCCGGACGCGGCGTGCACCCTCAGCCTCGAGGGGACCATCACCGGCGCAAACGCCGCGTTCCAGGCCCTGGCCGGGGAGCGGAACCTCGCCGCGCGCCCCCTGTTCGCCTTCCTGGTTGCGGAGCACCGCAGGCCGGCGCGCGAGGCGGTGGCCCGCGC
>DASYWD010000149.1 GCA_035936415.1 Longimicrobiaceae bacterium | reverse complement strand
GCGCTCGCCGGGCCCGCGGGCGCGCCGGTGCGCCTGCGGCTGCGCGACGGGAACGGCCGGCCGGTGACGGTGCAGGTGGTCCGCCGCCCGGCGCGGGGGGCGATCGGGAGCTTCGGCAACCTTCCCGAGAGGCCGGTGCTGCTGGAGCGCGAGCGGGTGCGGATGCCCGACGGCACCACGGTGGGCGTGATCCGCTTCGACCTGTGGATGCCGGTGATCGCACGCGCCTTCGACGAGGCCGTGGACGAGCTGCGCGACACCGACGGGATCGTGGTGGACGTCCGCGGCAACCTGGGCGGGGTGGGCGCCATGTCGATGGGCTTCGCCGGGCACTTCATCGACGAGCGCCTCTCGTTGGGGACCATGCGGACCCGCGACACCGAGCTGCGCTTCGTGGTGAACCCTCGGCGGGTGGATGCGCGGGGACAGGCCGTGAAGCCGTACGCAGGCCCCGTCGCGATCCTGACGGACGCGCTCTCGGCCAGCACCTCGGAGATCTTCGCCGGGGGGATGCAGGGGCTCGGGCGCGCCCGCGTCTTCGGCGAGACCACCGCGGGGCAGGCGCTCCCCGCGATGATGAGGCGCCTCCCCAATGGCGACGTGCTGGTGCACGCCTTCGCCTCGCTCACCGGGCCCGGCGGCGAGCCGCTGGAGGGGCGCGGCGTGGTCCCGGACCAGGCCGCGCCTCCTGCCCGCGCGGAGCTGCTCGCCGGGCGCGATCCCGCGCTGGAGGCGGCGAAGCGCTGGATCGCCGAGCAGAGGCGGAGCGGCCCGGAAGCCCGCTGACCAGCCCGGCCGCCGTGCGGCCGGTCCCGATCACGACCGACCCGAACTCAGGAGAGCACGATGATCCGCTCACGATCCCTCCCCCGCGCCCTGCGCCTGGCCGCGACGGCGGCGCTGCTGGCGGCTTCCGCCCCCCTCGCCGCGCAGGGTGGCGCCGCCGCCGGCGACCTCCCCCCGGCGAAGCAGCTGATCGATCGCTACGCCGAGGCGATCGGGGGGCGCGAGAAGGTCATGTCCCACACCTCCATGCGGAGCGTGGCGGACGTGGAGATGCCGGCCGTGGGGCTCAAGGGGACCATGGAAATGTTCGCGGCCAGGCCCAACCGCAGCTTCGTCAGCATGAACTTTCCCGGGGTGGGCGCCAGCACCACCGGCTTCGACGGGACGGTGGGGTGGACGGTCAACCCCATGCAGGGTCCTTCGCTGATGGAGGGGGCCGCGCTCGACTACATGCGCGAGACGGCGGACTTCTACGAGACGCTCTCGCAGATCCCGGACCCGGCGCGCTACACGAGCATCGAGACCGTGGAGCGCACCGAGATGGGCGGGCGGCCCTGCTGGAAGGTGAAGCTGGTGAGCCGGAGCGGACGGGAGTCGTTCAACTGCTACGACACCGAGACCGGGCTACTGGTGGGGATGGTCCGCACCCAGGAGACCGCCATGGGGAAGATGGAGACCACCTCCGTGCTCAGCGACTACAAGGAGTTCGGCGGGATCAAGGTCTCGACGAAGAGCGTGACCAGCATGATGGGGCAGCAGATGATCATCGCCACCCGCACGGTGGAGCTGGACACGGTGCAGCCCTCCCAGCTGGAGCCTCCGGCCGAGATCCGCACGCTGGTGCAGGCGCAGGCCGCCCCCCGGAACTGACCCGAGCCGTCCTCCGGGAGCGCGGCGGCGCCGCGCTCCCGCCTTCCCCGCACGTCGCGTTCATGATCCGCATCGACGACCTGTCCAAGGCCTACGGCGACTTCCTGGCGGTGCGCGGGGTGTCGCTTTCCGTGGCCGCGGGCGAGGTGTACGCCCTCCTGGGCGCCAACGGGGCGGGGAAGACCACCGCGCTCCGCTGCCTGGCGACCCTGCTGCGCCCCACCTCCGGGACCGCGACGATCGCCGGGTACGACGCCGTGCGGCAGCCGCTGGAGGTGCGGAGGCGGCTGGGCTTCCTGGCCGCCTCCATGGGGCTGTACGAGCGCCTGAGCGCCCGCGAGCTGCTGGCCTACTTCGCGGGGCTGCACGGCCTGCGCGGCACGGTGGCGGAGGAGCGGGTGGCGGAGGCGGTGGAGACCTTCGGGATCGGGCCCTTCGCGGACCGGCTCTGCGGCAAGCTCTCCACGGGACAGCGGCAGCGGGTCTCCATCGCCCGCGCCACCGTGCACGACCCGCCCGCGCTCGTGCTGGACGAGCCGACGCTGGGGCTGGACGTTCTGAGCGGGGAGACGATCTACCGCTTCATCGACGGCGCCCGCGCGCGGGGGCGGGCGGTGCTCTTCTCCACGCACCAGATGTCGGAGGTGGAGCTCCTGGCCGACCGGGTGGGGATCATCGCCGGGGGGCGGCTGGTGGCGGAGGGGACCGCGGAGGAGCTGGTGTCGCGCACCGGGGAGCGCAGCCTGGCGCGCGCGTTCCTGCGCATCGTGGAGGCCGCGGCATGAACTGGAGGATCGTGCGGAGCGTGCTCGCCAAGGAGCTGCGGGAGACGCTCCGCGACCGGCGCACGCTGATGCTGATGGTGGTCTTCCCCATCTTCCTCTACCCGGTGCTCTTCGTGCTGATGGAGCAGATGGCGCTCTTCGGCCAGCGCAGCCTGGAGGCGGAGCCGGCGCGGGTGGCCGTCGCGGGGGAGGCGGGGCCGCTCGCCGCGTTCCTGGCCGCGGACTCGGCCGTGCGGGTGGTGGAGGTCGCCGGCCCGGCCGCTGCGGCGGTGTCCGCGGGGAAGGTGGAGGCCGCGGTGGTGGTGCTCGCGGGCGGTGTGGACCACGGCGGCACCGCCGGCGCGCGGATCTTCTTCGACGGCTCCAGCGACCGCTCCCGCTTCGCGCGCGACGTGCTCCGCGTGCGGCTGGACGCCTGGGGCGACTCGCTCCTGGCGCGGAGGCTGGCCGCGCGGGGGCTCCCCGCCACCTTTGCGGAGCCGCTGGTGGTGGCCGACAGTTCGGTGGCCACCGCGCGCGCGGCGGGCGGGTACGCCCTGGGGCGCTTCCTCCCCCTGGTGCTGATCCTGATGACCGTGCTGGGCGCCTTCTACCCCGCCATCGACCTGGCCGCGGGAGAGAAGGAGCGCGGCACCCTGGAGACGCTGCTGACGGCGCCCGTCCCCGCGGGCGAGATCGTGGCGGGGAAGTTCGCGGCGGTGGCCGCCATCGGCTTCGCGGCGGCGGCGCTGAACCTGGGGAGCATGCTCCTGACCTTCCAGTCCGGGCTCTTCAGCCTCCAGGCGGCGGGGGTGGCGGAGTTCACCCTTCCGCTCACCTCGGTGCTGGTGATCCTGGCGGTGATGGTCCCGCTGGCGGTGCTCTTCGCGGCGCTCTTCCTGGGGATCGCGGTGCGCTCGCAGTCGTTCAAGGAGGCGCAGAACGCACTCACGCCGGTGTACCTGGCGAGCTTCCTCCCCGCCATCCTCGCCACCATGCCGGGGATCGGCTTCACCCCGGCCACGGCGCTGGTGCCGGTGGCGGGGGTGGCGTTCCTCTTCCGCGCGCTGCTGCAGGGGAACGCCCCGCTGCTCCCCTCGCTGCTCGCGCTCGCCTCCACGGCGGCGTACGCGCTGCTCGCCCTCCGCTTCGCGGCGCGCAGCTTCGGCCGCGAGGAGGTGCTCTTCGGCACGGGGCCGGGGAGCGCGCCCGCGGGGACGATGGCGGAGCGGGTCCGTGCCTGGCGCACGGCGGGGCGGGGGATCCCGCTCCCGGCGGAGGCGCTGGCGTTCGTGGCCGGCGTGGGGCTCCTCTTCTTCTACGTGGGCGGACGGTTCCAGGGCGGCATGGGCGAGCGGGGGCTGCTGCTCTCCCAGTGGCTGCTCCTGGCGCTTCCCGCCGCCCTCTTCGCGCTGCTGGGCCCCTACGACGCGCGGCGGACGCTGGCGCTCCGCGCGCCCGGCGCGCGCGGCCTGGTGGGGGCGCTCCTGGTGATCGCGGGGGGCATTCCGCTGGGGTGGGTGCTCGCCTGGCTGCAGAGCTTCGTCCTTCCGCTCCCCACGGAGCTGCTCGGAGCGCTGGAGAAGCTCTTGACGGCGGGCGATCCGCGGCGGATGATGTGGCTGTTCTTCCTGGTCGCGGTGACGCCCGCGGTCTGCGAGGAGCTGGTGTTCCGGGGCGTGCTCCTGCAGGGGCTCGGCCGGGAGATGCGGATGTGGCGGGCGGTGGGGACCTCGGCGCTGGTGTTCGGCGCCTTCCACCTCTCGTTCGAGACGGCGATCCGCTTCCTCCCCACGGCCTGGCTGGGGCTGCTGATCGGGTACGTGGTGTGGCACACGCGCTCGGTGTTCGCGGGGATGCTGATGCACTTCGCCAACAACGGCCTGGCGGTGGCGGCGATGTCCGTCCCGGCGCTCCGCACCCGCCTGGTGTCGGACGGGGAGCCCGTGTGGCCCCTGGTGGCCGCCGCGCCGCTCCTGCTGTGGGCGGGCTTCCGCCTCCTCCCGCGCCGACCCGCCGAGCCGCTGGATGCCCCGGCCGCCCTACCCGCGGCCGCCGTGCCGACTTCGCAACGCTGACCCAAGCAAGGAGCTCTCGAAATGGTCGCAGCCGTGGTGCTGATCCGCGCCGTTCCCGGCGACGTCCCGGCGCTCGCCCGCCGCATCGCGGGGATCGACGGGGTGGCGGAGGTCTACTCCGTCTCCGGGGAGTACGACCTGATCGCCATCGTCCGCGTGGCGGAGTACGAGCGGATCGCGACGATCGTAACGGAGGAGATCGCCCAGGTCACGGGAATCGAGCGGACCAACACCCTCACCGCCTTCCGCGTCTACTCCAAGCAGGACCTGGAGCGCGCCTGGGACATGTTCGACTGAACGGGAGGCCGGCAGCTCCCCTCCCCGACCCCTCCCCCGCACGCGGGGGAGGGGCTTTTGCGTGCATGTCTGGCCGCGCTGAACACCAGACCGGGTGACGCACCGGACGCGAGCAGAGGCGTAGACGATGGCGACACGGATTGTCCAGGGCGGACCAGGCGCGGCGGGCGCGCCGGCAGTCGACGCGGAGCTGATCGAGGAGGCGCGGCGGATCTTCGACCTCCAGAGGGAGCGGCGGCGCGGGGCGGAACCGCCCTCCGCGGAGGAGCGGATCGCGCGGCTGAAGCGCTTCCGCGACGCGGTGGCGGCGCACCGGGAGGAGCTGGCCGCCGCCATGCGGGCCGACTTCCACAAGCACCCTACCGAGACCGAGCTGACGGAGGTGCAGCAGACGCTCGGCGAGATCAGGCACGCCATCCGCCACGTTCGCCGGTGGATGCGCCCGAAGCGGGTGGGGACGCCCGCGCTGCTGGTGGGGACGCGCAGCGAGATCCGCTACGAGCCCCGGGGGACCGTGCTGATCCTGGGCGCGTGGAACTACCCGGTGCTGCTCACCATGACACCACTGGTCGCGGCGGTCGCGGCGGGGAACACCGTGGTCGTCCGTCCCTCGGAGAAGACCCCGGCCGTCAACGTCGTGCTCGGGCGCATCGTCGCCGACGTCTTCCCAGAACACGAGGTGGCGCTCGTCGGGGGCGGCGTGGAGGTGGCCGACGCGCTGCTCCGGCTCCCCTTCGACCACTTCTTCTTCACCGGGAGCACGGCGGTGGGGCGGAAGGTGATGCACGCCGCGGCGGAGCACATGGCGAGCGTCACCCTGGAGCTGGGGGGGAAGTCGCCCGCCATAGTGGACGCCTCCGCCAGCGTGGAGCGCGCGGCGGAGCGGATCGCCTGGGGGAAGTTCATCAACGGGGGGCAGACCTGCGTGGCCCCCGACTACGTGCTGGTGCACGAGTCGCGCGAGGCGGAGCTGCTGGAGGCGCTGCGCCGCAGCGTGGAAGCGTTCTACGGGGACACGGCGGAGGCGCGCCGCCGGAGCGAGAGCTTCAGCCGGATGATCGACGACGGCGCCTTCGCCCGCGTGGCCGCGCTGCTGGAGGAGTCGGTGGCGGCGGGCGCGCGCGTGGAGGTCGGCGGGGAGACGGACGCCGCGGCGCGCTACGTCGCGCCCACGGTGCTCTCCCGCGTTACCTGGGAGATGCCGGTGATGGAGGAGGAGATCTTCGGGCCCGTCCTCCCCGTGCTCACCTTCCGCTCGCTGGACGACGTGCTGGAGCGGATCAACGCGCGCCCCAGGCCGCTCGCGCTGTACGTATTCGCGCGGGACAGCGCCGCGGCCGACCGGGTGCTGCGGCGCACCACCGCGGGCGGGTCGGTGGTCAACGACGTGGTGATCCACCTGGCGAACCCGGACCTCCCCTTCGGCGGGGTGGGGGAGAGCGGGCAGGGGAGCTACCACGGATGGTCTGGTTTCCGCACCTTCTCGCACGAGCGCGCGGTGCTGGTGCGCGGCCGCTTCAGCCCCGCCCACCTGCTGCACCCGCCGTACACGGACCGGGTGCGGCGGCTCGCCGCGCTGGTGGGCCGGGTGGTGGGGTGATGGGGGGACTTCCCGAATACGACCGCTACGATGCCCTGGGCCTGGCGGAGCTGGTGCGAGCCGGCGAGGTGACGCCCGCGGAACTGGCGGAGGAGGCGATCCGGCGCGCGGAGGCGCTGCAGCCGGTGCTCAACTTCCTGGTCACGCCGCTCTTCGAGCGGGGGCGGGAGACGGCGCGGGGGACGCTTCCGGACGGGCCGTTCCGGGGCGTACCCTTCCTGCTCAAGGACATCCTGCAGGACCTCGCGGGGGTCCGCACCATGGCGGGGTCGGCCGCCATGGAGGGGTTCGTGCCGGACCGGGACGCGGAGGTGGTGCGGCGCTTCCGCGAGGCGGGGCTGGTGATCGTGGGGAAGACCAGCGTCCCCGAACTGGGGCTGATGGGAGTGACCGAGCCGGAGGCGTTCGGGGCTACGCGCAACCCATGGGACCTGTCGCGGAC
>DASYWD010000148.1 GCA_035936415.1 Longimicrobiaceae bacterium | reverse complement strand
CTGTACGACTGGACCGGGGACTGGAACGTCGACGGGCTCCCGTTCGAGCCGGCGCCGGTGCGGGCCCGCGCCGCGGTCGCCGTGGAGTCCGCCGAGCTGCCGCTCACGGCGGAGGCCACTTTCCGGGAGGTGGACCCGCGGCAGGGGGAGCTGCGGCTCCCGACGCTGGTGGTCCCCGCGGTCTCGGTGCTCCTGGAGCCGGGCGCGAGCGTGCTGGCGATGCCGTTGACCGGCTCCGGCGCGGCTCCCGCCCCGCTACGCTACCGGGTCCGGCTGCGCGCGGAGGCGCCGGGCGGGATCGCCGGGACGCTGCGGCTGGCGCTCCCGGCCGGGTGGTCGGCGGAGCCGCAGGCGGTCCCGGTGCGCTTCACCGCCCCCGGCGAGCAGCGCGAGATCGAGCTCTCGGTGCGCCCGCCCGCGGGGGTGGCGCCGGGCGACTACCCGGTGCGCGCCGTCTTCCAGGCGGAGGACGGCCGCCTCTTCGAGCGCGGCGTGCAGATGATCGACTACCCGCACGTGCGCGCCCGGCCCCTGCTGCACGACGCCGCGTCGCGGGTGCGCGCCTTCGACGTGCGGGTGCCCCGCGGGTTGAAGGTGGCGTACGTCGCCGGGGCGGGGGAGGAGGGCCCGGCGCTCCTCGAGCAGCTCGGCATCACCCCCGACCTGCTGGACGCGGAGGCGCTCGCCGGGCGCGACCTGTCGCGGTACGACGTGATCGTGGCAGGGAGCCGCGCCTACGAGGTCCGGCCGGACCTGGCCGCGCACAACGCCCGGCTGCTGGAGTACGTCCGCCGCGGCGGGACCCTGATCGTGCAGTACAACAAGTACGAGCTGGTGGAGGGCGGCTTCACCCCCTTCCCGCTCACCATGGGGCGCCCGCACGACCGGGTCACCGACGAGACCGCCCCGGTGCGCCTGCTGGACCCGGCGCACCCGGTGCTCTCCTGGCCCAACCGCATCACGGAGCGCGACTTCGCGGGATGGATCCAGGAGCGCGGGCTGTACTTCGCCCGCACCTGGGCCCCGGAGTACACGCCGCTCCTGGAGATGGCGGACCCGGGCGAGGCGCCGCTCCGCGGCGGGCTGCTGGTGGCCCCCTACGGCGAGGGGACGTACGTGTACACAGGCCTGGCCTTCTTCCGGCAGCTCCCGGAGGGGGTGCCGGGTGCGTGGCGGCTCTTCGCCAACCTGCTGGCGCTGGGCGCCGACCGCGGCGCGCAGTGAAGCGGCTGCGGAGGATCCGCCTGGAGCGGGGTGGAGACGTGTACTTCTAGGCGCTCAACATCGACGGGGCCACGTTCGACGAGATCGGACAGCGGCGCCACGAGCTGAGCCGCGCCGTGCTGCGCGAGCTGGGGGTGCTGCCGCGGGCGTAGCGTTGGCTCGGGCGGAGAGACCCCCTCACCCGGCGCTGCGCGCCACCCTCTCCCCGCAAGGGGGAGAGGGTCGAGGCGCCTCCCTGTCGTTCTCCCCTCCCCCCTGCGGGGAGGGGCCGGGGGAGGGGGTCCACCGGAGCTGCCGACAGCACGCGGGAACCGCTCTGGCCGGCTTTCCCCTGTGGCGCTGCACGCTGCGCGTGCACAGGATGAACCTTGTTCCCTGTTGTGATGGATCGGATGCGGAAGCCAACTTTTGGAATCGCCCTGCTCGCCCTGGGCCTCGCGGGGTGCGCGGGGGGGGACGGGCGCGAGACGCTGGTCGTCTACTCGCCGCACGGGAGGGAGATGCTCCAGGCGTTCGAGCAGCGCTTCGAGGAGCTCCACCCGGACGTGGACGTGCAGACGGTGGACATGGGTTCGCAGGAGGTGCTGGACCGCCTCCGCTCGGAGCGGGCCAACCCCCAGGCCGACGTGTGGTGGGGCGCCCCGGCGACCACCTTCGAGGACGCGGCCCGCGACTCGCTCCTGGAGCGCTTCGTCCCCACCTGGGCCGGCGCGCTCCCCCAGGATGCGAAGAGCGCGCGGGGCTTCTGGCACGGCACCTACCTGACCCCGGAGGTGATCGCCTACAACACGCAGGCGGTCTCCCCGGAAGAGGTGCCGCAGGACTGGGACGACGTGCTCGACCCCAAGTGGCGGGGGAAGGTGCTCATCCGCGACCCCATGGCGAGCGGGACCATGCGCACCATCTTCGGGATGGTCGTCGACCGCGGCATCCGCGAGACGGGCGACACCGCCGCCGGGTTCGAGTGGCTGCGGCGCCTCGACGCGCAGACCAAGGAGTACGTGCTGAACCCCACCCTGCTCTACCAGAAGCTGGCACGGCAGGAGGGCGTGCTGACGCTCTGGGACATGCCCGACATCGAGACGCTGAAGGCGAACACCCGCTTCCCCATCGACTACGTGATCCCCCGCAGCGGGACGCCCCTGCTGGTGGACGCGGTGGCCGTGGTGCGGGGCTCGGACAACCCGGAGCTGGCGCGCCGCTTCGTGGAGTGGGTGGGGAGCCAGGAGGCGCTTCTCCCGGCCGCGCGCGAGTTCCACCGGCTCCCGGCCCGCGGCGACGTGCCCGCGGACTCGCTCCCCGAGGGGCTGCGCCGCGCGAGAGAGCAGATCGTCCCCGAGCCGATGGACTGGGACCGCCTCCAGGAGAAGGGCCCGGCGTGGATGCGGTACTGGGACGAGCACGTTCGCGGCAAGGGCGCGCGATGAAGGCGCCCCCACCCATTCTCGCGCCGTCGCACTCCCGCGCTCTCGCACTCCGCGATGCTCCGGCTCGCTGAGCTCACCCGGCGCTTCGGCAGCGTCGTCGCGGTGGACGGCGTGTCGCTGGAGGTGGCGCCGGGGGAGTTCCTGACGCTGCTGGGGCCCAGCGGCTGCGGAAAGACCACCACGCTGCGGATGATCGCGGGGTTCGAGACCCCCACCTCCGGGCGGATCGTGCTGGAGGGGCGCGACGTCACGTCGCTCCCGCCGCAGCGGCGCGGGGTGGGGATGGTGTTCCAGAACTACGCGCTCTTCCCGCACATGGACGTGGCGGAGAACGTGGCGTTCGGGCTGCAGGCGCAGGGCGCGCCGCGGGCGGAGGTCCCCGCGCGCGTGGAGCGCGCGCTGGAGCGGGTGGAGCTGGGCGGCTACGGGAAGCGGCGCGTGCAGGAGCTCTCCGGCGGGCAGCAGCAGCGGGTGGCGCTCGCCCGGGCCATGGCGCCCGAGCCGCGGCTCCTCCTCCTGGACGAGCCGCTCTCCAACCTGGACGCCGCGCTCCGGGAGCGGACCCGCTCGGAGCTGCGGACGCTCCTCAAGGAGCTGGGGATCACGGCGGTGTTCGTCACGCACGACCAGGAGGAGGCCTTCGCCCTCTCCGACCGCATCGCGCTCCTGGAGCGGGGGCGGCTGCAGCAGGTGGGGACGCCGGAGGCGCTCTACGCGCGCCCGGCCAACCCGTTCGTGGCGGCCTTCCTGGGGCGCGCCTCCTTCCTCCCCGCGCGGGTGGAGTCGAGGCGCGAGGGGACGGCGGTCTGCCTCTTCCCCGGCGGGGAGCGGTGGGACGCGCGCATCCCGGCGGAGGCGGGGCTCGAGGCGGGCGACGCGGTGCGGGTCATGGTGCGCCCGGAGTCGCTGCGCATGCGGCTGGACTCCGGGGGCGGGCGCGGCGGGCGCGAGATGGAGGGCACGGTGGCCGAGCGGCGCTTCGCCGGCTCGGCCACCTTCTACCGCCTGCGCTCCGGGCGCACCGAGGTCACGGTGCAGGGCGGCGGCGCCGACGCGCAGATGGGAGAGACGGTGTACTTCCGCCCGCACGACGACGCCCTCCCCATCGCCTTCCCCGCGGAGGACGGGTGAGCGGCGCGGCGCCGGTGCGCCTCGGCGACCTCGCCCCGGAGGACGGGGAGGGGATCCAGGGGGCGGAGCTGCTCGGGGAGCTGGCGGCGATCCGCAGCCTGCGCGGTGGCTGAGCGCGCCCACGGCCCCGGGCGGGGCACGCTCCTGCTGGCGCTCCCCGTGGCCCTGATCCTCGTCTGGCTCGTGCTGTACCCCAACCTGTTCGTGGTGCGGGACAGCTTCGCGGAGGGCGGGCGGCTCACCCTGGAGCACTGGCGGCGATTCTGGGGGAGCGGCACGGAAGTGGGCGCCCTCTGGGCCAGCGTGTGGATCTCGGTGCTCAGCGTGCTCCTCTCTGCGATGGTGGGGGTGCCGCTCGCCTTCCTCTTCTCGCGGTACCACTTCCCGGGGCGCCGCATCCTCGGCGGCCTGGCGGCCCTCCCCGTGCTCCTCCCACCGCTGGTGGGAACCATCTCCTTCCTCTTCCTGTACGGCGAGAGCGGGTTCCTGACGCGGGGGGTCCAGCTGCTGTTCGGCATGGCCGAGCCGCCCTGGCGGCTCACCGGGGCGTGGGCCATCCTGCTGGTGCACGCCTACACCATGTACGTGTACTTCTACCTGTTCACCGCGGCGGGGCTGGCGCGGCTGGACGCCTCGTACCCGGAGGCCGCGGCGGCGCTGGGGGCCGGGCGCTGGACCACGCTCCGCCGGGTCACGCTCCCCCTCCTGGCGCCCGCGCTCGGCGGGGCGGCGCTCCTGGTCTTCATGACCAGCATGGCGTCGTTCAGCGCGCCGTACGTGTTCGGCGGCGGGTTCCGGGTGCTCACCACGCAGCTCTACGCCAGCAAGCTGAACGGCGAGGAGGGGCTGGTGGCGGTCGAGGCCACCGTGCTCGCGCTGACCTCGCTGCTCTTCCTGCTCGTGCTGCAGCGGTACGAAGGGTCGCGGCAGTACACCGGCGCCTCCAAGGGCTCCGGCGCGGCGGCCCGGACGCGCGGCGGGCGGGGGGCGGTCCTCCTCTCAGTAGTGGCGTTCCTGGGCGTGGGCCTGCTCCTCCTTCCGCACGCCACGGTGCTGCTGGTGTCCTTCGTCCCCGAGGGGAGCTGGACCACGGAGATCCTCCCCCCGGTGTACTCGGCGGAGAGCTACCGCACCCTCTTCACCCGGCCGGAGCGGCTGGTCCCGGTGCTGAACTCGCTTCGGATGGCGACGGTGGCCACCATCGCGAACGTGGTGTTCGCCTTCGCGGCGGGGTACCTGCTGGCGCGGCGCCGCTTCCCGGGGCGGCGGGTGGTGGACGCGCTGGTCATCCTCCCCTGGGCGCTCCCGGGGACGGTGCTCGCCATCGCGCTGGCCTCCACCTTCAGCGTAAGCGAGCCGCTGGCCGGGCGCTTCGTGCTGGTGGGGACCTTCGCCATCCTCCCGCTGGCGTACTTCATCCGCAACGTCCCCCTGGTGACGCGCGCGGCGCTCACCTCCTTCCGGCAGCTCGACCCGGCGCTGGAGGAGGCCGCGGCCTCGCTCGGGGCCGGGCGCACCCGGACGCTGCGGCGGGTGGTGCTCCCGCTGGTGCTCCCCGGGCTCGCGGCGGGGGCGCTCCTCGCCTGGGTGACCGCGCTGGGGGAGTTCGTCGCCTCCATCCTGCTGTACACGCACCGCACCCGCCCCATCTCGGTGGAGATGCTGGCGCAGCTGCGCGCCTTCGACTTCGGCGGGGCGGCGGCTTACGGGGTGCTCCTCATCGCCCTGGTGGCGGTGGCGTTCGTCTTCGGCTGGCGGCGCGTCAACGAGGAGCCGCCGGGCGCGTAGGGGGCCGGCGGGCGTCCGCTGGCCCGGGAGGTGCGGGGAGTTTCGGGGAAGAGTTCCACCCGTCCACCTGGAGTACCGCCATGCGCCCCACCCCCCTGCGCGCGGCGGCCGCCGTGGCCGCGCTCGTCGCGCTCGCTCCCGAGGTCCTCCCCCAGGCCGCCGCCCCCCGGGCGCCGGCCCTCGC
>DASYWD010000147.1 GCA_035936415.1 Longimicrobiaceae bacterium | reverse complement strand
GGGCGGGGTCGTGCAGGTCCGTCCGCCTCGCCTCCGACGCGGCGTGGAACGCCTCCCACGCCGGCCACACCTGCGGCCGCATCCCCCGTCCCCCGGCTCAGTGGAAGCGGGAGAAGTCCGGCTGCCGGCGCTCCAGGAACGCCTGCATCGCCTCGCGCGCTTCCGGGGAGCGCAGCCGCTCCAGGAAGAGCGCCGACTCCTCGCGCATCTGGTCCTGCAGCGCCGCCCGGTCCGCCCGGCGGAGGAGCGCCCGGGTGGCGCGCACGGCGGCGGGGGGCTGCGCCGCGAGCCGGAGCGCCCGCTCCTCCGCCTTCTCGGCCAGATCCGCGTCCGGGAAGACCGCGCTCACGATCCCCATCTCCAGCGCCCGCTCCGCGTCGAAGGGCTCGCCCAGCAGCAGCAGCTCCGCGGCGCGCGCCTGCCCCACCCGCTGCGGCACCAGCAGGCTGGAGCCCGCCTCCGGGACCAGCCCCAGGCTGACGAAGGGAAGGTGGAAGCGGGCGCTCCGCCCCGCGTACACCAGGTCGCAGTGGAGGAGCAGCGTCGTCCCGATCCCCACGGCGAGCCCGTTCACCGCGGCCACGAGCGGCTTGGAGGCGCCGATCAGCGCGTGCAGGAAGCGCAGCACGGGGCTGCTGTCGTCCGTCGGGGGGCGCTGCAGGAAGTCGGCGAGGTCGTTCCCGCCGGTGAAGGCGTCACCCTCGGCGGAGAGGAGGACCGCGCGGACGGCGGGGTCGTCCTCGGCGGCGGCGAGCGCGTCGGCCATCGCCGCGTACATCTCCACCGTCAGCGCGTTCTTCTTCTCGGGACGGTTCAGGCGGAGGTGCAGCACCGGACCGCGGGTCTCGACCAGAACGTGCTCGCTCATGGGGCTCCGGAGGTGGAAGTCGGGCGCCGGCCGCTCAGAAGGCCCAGGCGAGGATCGCGATGAGCGCGCCGATCGCGACGGTCGCGATCTGCAGCGCGAAGTTCGCGGCCTGGGCGTGGGCCTCCAGCTTCCGCGCGGCGGCCTCCTCCTCCTGGGCCCGGATGATCTGCTGGTTCTGGCAGAAGGAGAGCGCGCGTCCCTCGGCCTCGGTGATCCGGTTCGGGTCGCTGGTGCCGGCCCGCCGGATCAGCGCGTCGCACTCGGCCGGGATCGGCACGTTCCGCGGCTCGTACGAGGGGAGGTCGATCTCTTCGGGACGGACGAGCCGGTAGCCGAAGCACCCGGCCTGGGACAGCAGCAGCACCAGGAGAAGCAGCGGGCGGAGGACGCGCATGGGAGGATCTCGGAACGGGGTACGGAACGCCGCGGCCTCCGGCTCGGAGCCGCCCGGCACCGGCGAAGCTAGGACTTCGCCCCGGCCGTCGGCAAGGTGGTCCGCCCTACGGGCCGGCCGGCCGGAGCTTCTCCGCGATCTGGCGCTCCAGCGCACCCGTGCTCGTGCATGCGACCGGGTTCCCCGATGTGTCGCGCGGCCTCGCCGTGCCCTGCACCAGCGTCTCCACGCGCGTGGAGCTCCCGGTGACGGGCGTGAGGCGCGTGGAGACCTGGAGGGTCACGGCGTAGCTGTCCGCGTTGGGAACGGAGACGGTGGCCCCGCAGTCGAGATAGCGCGACAGGCGGACGCCGTTCAGCGCGCGCGACGCCTCCATCCGCGGCACCCCGAAGAGCCGCTCCCCCGCCGGCCCGCCGCCGCGCAGCCCCAGCGCCTCGTACGCCGCCGGGAGAGCGGCCCAGGCCTGCTCCGCGGCAAGCGGCACGTCCACGGCCACCGACCTCTCGGAGGTGCGGATGTTGACCGTCCCGTCGTTCACGAGGAGGGTGCTGTCCCGCGTCCCCGGGGACAGCTCGGGGGACGCGGGCGCGCAGGCGGAGAGCGCCAGGACGGCGAAGGCCAGAGAGCGGAGCACGGTACCTCCTGGGGAGGGTGGAAGGAGCGGAGCCGCACACGACCTGCAGGCGGCTGGACTGCGCACGCCCCGGCCTCAGCCGTTCAGGCGGCTGGAGAGGAGGGTCTGGAGCCTGCGCTCCAGCGTGCCGTTGGAAGCGCAGCGCACCAGCTGCGCGCCGCCGCCGGTGCTCGCCGGCTGCGCGCTCGCCTCGACCTGCGTCGTCAGCTCCGAGAACCCGTCCGAGCGCGGCTTCAGCTGGCTGACCACGGACAGCGAGACGGCGTACGTGTTGGCGTTGTATACGCCCGGTACCGCGGAGCCGCAGTCCAGGTACTGCGACACCGGATTGCCCGCGAGCCGGCGGCGGACGACGATGCCGCGCTGGCCGTAGAGGTGCGTGGCCGGATCCAGGACGCCGCCGCCGAGTCCCAGCTCCTCGTACACCGACGGGAGCTCCGCCCATGCCCGGTCCACCGAGGCGGGCACCCGCAACGCGCTGGGGCGGTTCTGCGAGTTGACGTCGAAGGTGTACGCTCCGCCGTCCACGCCGCGCGTCGGCGCCGAGGTGGTGGTTTTGGTCATGGGCGCACCGGACGGGGCGGTGGCGCAGGCGGTCAGGAGGAGGGGGAGGGCGAGGGCGTGCCACCGCATGGGAGGTCTCCTGGTGAGCGATGGGAAGGGACGGCGAAGGACGCGAGGCGTGCGTCGGGGAGAGAAGAAGGATATCGTCGGCACCGCGGGCACGGCAAGGATCCCGGTGGCGCGCGCTTTCTCCGGAAGCCTCCGCCGCTCCGGGCGCGGACCAGCGCCCTTGCTGGGCCGCCGCGGACCAGCGGCGGAGTGCGGCTTACCGATCGAGCCGTCGGCGCGGAGGGAGCATCGGACATGCCTGGGCTCTCTCGGGCCCGGGCGCCCGGCGTGCGAGGGCGAGCGATCCGGCCGCACAGCCGGCGCCGAGCAGACCCATGACGAGCAGCGCCGAGAGTGTGTCGTCGAGCACGACACCCTCCCCTAGGTAGACCAGGACGAGGTTCACCAGCAGCACGCCGATTCCTCCCAGCCCGCCCCAGGCCGCGATCCGCGGAAAGGTGAGGCTCTGGATGCCGCGGCGCTCCACCAGCAGGAGCACTCCCGCGAAGGACGCGCCGCCCAACAGGCCGTACACCGCGAAGAACACGGTTCCGGTGAGCGCGTAGGGCGCGATCTCGCCGACCGACAGCGGCCGACCCGCGTCCAGGGTCCAGCGGACCCCGAGAACGGCATACGCGGCGGTACCGACGATGCCCCATGTGGCTGCCCAGAGGAGAGCCGTGCTCGCGATCCCACGGAGCCGACGCAGAAAGGTCATTGTTTCCTCCATTGGAACGCCAGCATGCTCTGAGCCGCTCGGCCGCGGGATGCAAACGCCGTGCGTCATCCCGCCGGCACGTCGCGTTCGGCGTTGCCGAAGAGCCGCAGCCGGATCAGCGGGGGCTCACGATGAAGGGTGCTGGAAACTTCCACCAGTGCCGTTCCTCTTCCCGGACGGGTGGTCCCTTCGTGGCGGCAAAGCGGCCGCGCCATCTCTGCCCCTCCTCGGACGAGGTGCTGATCTCGATTTCACCGGCGATGTGGTCGCCCTGCCGGAAGCCGCGCAACGTGACTCGCCTCGCAGGCTTGCTCAGAGACCCGCTCAGGTAGACGCTGTCGCGCGTTGAGGTGCCGGTCAGCTCGTGCGGGAAGTATGGGCTATGCCAGAGATTGCCTTTTAACGCGCCGCTGCCGTGCTCCCGGGACTCGCAGTAGTGCACGCCGGGATAGCGGCGTCCCTGGATCGCCTGCTCCGGGGAGAAACGACGGCTGAAGGCCTGCCAGTCGACCTCCGCTGTGAGCTGGCCTGACGAGAGCGGCTTGAGCGCGAGAAATCCGCCTTCCATCCAGCATGTCACCTCGCCGCTCTGGAGGTCGAACACACTGAACGTCCAGTCCCCGTCCAGTGCAGCCGCTCTCTCGGGGGCGAGGCCACTCACCCTTGGACCTGCAGTATCGCGGCATCCTGCCGACAGCACGGCGAATGCGACGACCGTGATCCATCTCGCGGTGTTCCTCATGCTCCGATCAATGGAAGGATCCGCCGCAGAGCGCCTCATTTTCAGGCGCGCGGGGACGAAGGAGGAGCTTACGCGTACTGCGACTGGCGCTCACGGCACCAGCCGGTACAGAGGCCGCCGGACGCATCTCGCCTACGGCGCATTCGTCAGTCTAGGCGCGCGTCGGTGCCATTGCCCCCGACCGATCCGCCACCGCCGCCGCGCGTGCTGCCTCACGCCGGCGGGCAAGGACGGCCTCCGCATCCGGAGCGGCCAGCACCACGGCCTCCATGTGCCGGCAGAACTCGGGTTCGCCGCTCGCTGCGCGCAGCTCCGCGAGAAAGGGGTGGATCTTACTGAACGTGACGAAGATCTCGCCGTGTGCCGCGCGGAACGCCTCGCCGTCGATGGCGCCAGTCGTGACCAGGGAGGCTGCCATGTCCCAGTAGCCGAGCACCATCCGGAACGCCGCGTTCCGGTCGCCGCTGGCGAGGGTGACGAGCTCTGCGAAGCTCTCCGGATTGAAGTCCCGGGTGAACCAGCCGCGGGCCTCGCGCAGCACGGGCTCGCGTCGGAGGTCGTAGAGCTGGAGATTCAACTGCGCGCTCTCGAACGGGCTCGGCATGGCCAGCAACGGCGAAGGTACCGGGGCCGCACAACGGAACGGAGCTGAAAGCTAGCGCCGCTGTCCGAAGGTGCGCCATGGGCGTGGGACTCAGCGCGGGATCACACCGGAACCAGGATGCTGCAGCACGTCAGACCCGCCTCTGCCTTGGCCAGCTCGTCTGCTTCCACCGTGCGTACGGCGAAGCCCCGCTTCTCCAGGCGCTGCCGGGTCCGCGGAAACGCGGCCGGATGGAGCAGTACCGCTCCAACCCGCAGCGCATTCGCCGCGAACGGTTCTGCCGGGTGCACCTCGATGCGATCGAGCCCGTCGAACACGCCGACATCGATCCAGTCCGGGTTCAGGAGCAGCGTGTTCCGGGCGACCTGAGTGACCGCGGTTTTCAGGTGCAGACAACCGGAGAGGGTGACGGGTTGAACCACGTACCCGAAGGCGGACACGACGTCTCCGAGTTGCCGGATTCCTTCAGCGTTGGTCCGATCCGATTCTCCGACATAGACGCGGGAGCCCACGCACAGCACGTCCCCTCCGTCCAGGGTACCCGGCGATTCGATGCAGGCAAGAGTGCGATACGGCCGAAGCGCTTCCGCGACCGCAGCGACTTCCGCGCGGCGCGACTCGGCGCCGGGCCGGGCGATGATGGCGAGCTCCGGAAGGACCACGGCCGTGTCTTCCACGAACACGGAATCCGGCAGGTCGGGCGTGGGAGGCAGCCGCTCGACCGTGCAGCCGAGCTCACGGAGCGCCTCCTCGTAGCGGTGGTGCTGTTCGGTCGCACGCGCGACGTCGATGGCCTCACGGCCCAGGTGCGTGAGCTCGCAGTGGGTGATGCTCGGCGGGACGGCATGCGTGAGCGCGATCAGCATGGAAGAGTGCACGGGGGTTGGAGAGAGAGCGTGCGCCGGGTCAGGCCTCTGCGCTCCCATCGAGCCTCAACTCTCACCCAGGACCCCTTTGCGGGTGCGAGCGACATCGATCCGCTCGGTGGCGGATCTCGGTGCCATACGCAGATATTCCGAGTAGGCCTGCACCGCACCCGCCCGGTCTCCCGCAGCATCCAGGACCTGTGCCAGCTCGAATCGTACGTCGGCGAAAAAAGGCTCTGCTCGCGCGGCCTTGCGGAATGCGTCGACGGCCTCCGGAGTTCTTCCGAGCCTGGCGAGCGTGATACCATAGCGATAGTTGAGCGCTCCGTGTTCAGGTGCCAGCTCCAATGCATTCCGATAATGCTCGGCTGCCGCGCTGAAGTCGGATCTTGCATGGGCGATGAATCCCATGACGACGTGCGCCGGATAGAAGGTGAGATCTTCCATGAGAGCTCTCGACAGCGCCTCCCGTGCATCCGAGTCCCGGTTCTGAATCGCGTGAAGGACGCCGGTCGCGTACTCCAGGAGCTCCTTCGATTCGTAGTACCGAACCAGTGCGACCTCCTCCCTGCGCTGCAGCTCCTCCTTCATCCGGTGAAGCTCGGCCTGTGCACTGTCGAAGTGCTGCAATGCCACGAATGCCTGCGCACGGAGATAGCGGGCGCGAACGAAGTGACTCGGATGATGGCGGATCACACGTCCGAACAGGTCGATTGAACGCGGGAAGTCGGTTGCACTGTAGGCGATCCACCCCTTCGTAAGGGCATCCTGCTTCCAGCTGCCAGGAATCCGGTCGTAGAGCAGGATTTCGAGGCCCTGATGTACGAACGGGTTGTGTGCGAGCGCGCGCCAGCGGAGGGAGTCCGCGGCTCGGACCTGTGGTGATTCGAGCACCGCTGGCGACTTTGCCAGGTAGCGCTCCCAGCGCTTGTAATCGCGGAGCCAGAACGCCACCCACTGTGCGTACAGGGGCTCCGAGCGTTCGGGATTCAGGCGGGACGCCCAGTAGAACGCAGCCTCCGCCCGGCTCGGACGGGTTCGCAGCAACTTCGACCCGTGGGCGTAGTAAGCCTCCCAGTCGTTCACGTCCTCCCCGGCCTCCAGCTTCGGCCGGGGGGTGCATGCTGCCCCCAGGCAGACGAGGTCGAGACGACGTGCAGACAGATCAGCACCGCGAACAGCGCGACAGCGCGTTTCATCGAATCACAGGACCTGAGCATTGGCCAGCCAGGGGTGAGCAGCGACGACTCAGAGGGTGTAGTAGGTCGTGAAGAACAGCAGGCCCCGGTACAGGAGGAGAAGCCCGACGAATGCTGCGGCTGCAGCAACGGTGGCAGCTGCGGCCCAGGGCCAGGACAGCTGGTATACGCGGCGTACGGCCCGGAGCAGGTAGACAGGAGCCCACAGCAGCAGGAACAGGAACAGGGCGAAGAGACCTGCATCACCGGGCCTGCTCAGAGTCAGCGTCCCGTCTGCCAACCTTCCAATCCCGCCCACACCAGCGAGCATGAGCCACACGAACGCGAGGGAGTGGAGTGCAAAGACAAGATGCTCGCCGTAGCGCCGAGGTACTCCGGGAACGGCGCGGCGCGGCGCGAACAGCACCTGGAGAACCAGGGCGAGAGCTGGAACGAACAGAATCACGAGGCTCTTGCGCTGCGCTTCGACCCGGGCATCGAAGGCCTTCGCGTAGGTCTCGAAGGCGGCGCCTCCCGCGTCGGGATCATGCGTGTGCCCACCCGGCACGACGCGCTCGACGAGCCGATCGACGAACGTGGGTGATGGGGGTGCGTAGCGAAGGTACTTCTCCAGGCTGTAGGAGAACAACGGCACCTGAGGTGCAGCGACGAAGAGAAGCAGGTTCACCAGCAGGAAAAGCTGCAGCGGACCCATGTACCGGGCCCGCCGCCCGGCCAGGTGGTCGGCCGAGAGGGTGCCGGGTCGCGCGACGAGCGCCCACAGCGTCCGGGCAGTTTTCCCGTCGGTGCTCGTGATCTGACTCACGAGGTCTGCCACGTAGGCCCGGAGGGAATAGTCGGCGGGACCCGGTGCCGCCTGGCCGCAATCCGGGCAGTAGCGCCGCAGGTCGGGGGAGCCGCAGTTCGGGCACGGTCCGTCTCCAGATGCCGGGAGTCCGGCTCGCGCTAGATCTGCACGCGGAGGAGTATCGGCGGGTTCCACGCTGTCGCCCCGTGGTCGAAGCAATGGCACGTCAGAATGCGTCCTTCTGGCTCATGTGGGCGCAATTGGATGTGGTGCGAGCCGCCTCACGACGCTGAGCTCAGGTGCCCAGGGCCGGCACGGAAGCAGGCCGAAACCAGTGAACCCCTCGATACTGCTGTACCTGAAGCTATCGCCGGCCGTGTGTCGCCTGCAACGATCTGCCAGGCAGCGCGGGAGGCTACTTGCTCCTGTGGCCCCGCCCGCGAGCAATGTAGAACGCGGCCAGGATGATGGGGAAGATCCCGAGGCCGCTCCAGGCGCGACGAGCAGGCAACCCACAGGATCCATGAGGAGAAGTGCTACCAAGCGTCCCCGACTTCCACCAGGGGCTCACCGCCCCGGAGCGTCCGACCTGAGAGCGTGGCTTCTTCTGCATCTTCCCCGTGCGCCGCGCTAGCGTGGCCGCCCCCGCGGATCAGCTTGACAATTTCTCGCGTAAACTATATCCCTTGGGCCATCGGGATGTCGCTTCTCTCCAACCCTGCTCGGAGGTCTCATGGTTCGCACGTGGGCAATTCCGCTGGTACCAGGTCTCCTCGCGCTTTCGCTCGTCGCCTGCGACGCCACACAATCACCGCTCGCCCCATCCGGTAAGCCGACCAAGGCCTCGGTCTACTCGCCCTCCGGGCTGGGAGCCGGTGGTACTGTTCGGAACTACGGCGGTTATACCGAATCCTGCACCCCGCCGGAGGATCCGTACAACCAGCCAGGCGGCTACACGTGCACCTACGGGCACTACGACAACATCTCTGCCTGGACAGCGTCGGGAATGGGTGCGCGTGTGAGGGTGACCACCACGTACTGTGGGAAGCAGTGGGTCAGCGAGGCGAGCCCCGAGGAGGGCAGCAGCGGTGCCACCGCCCAGGTGAGCGGACAGGCAAGCGTCTGTGGCGGCCCCGCATCGAGCTTCCACGAGATCTGGTACCCGGACGGATCATACGAGAGTTTTTCAAGCTTCGAGTGACGAGGTCTGGCCCGAACGAGGAGCCTCCCGGGAGCATCGGCTCCCCGGAGGCTCTTCGTTCCCGACGGAACCCGCCCAACGCCCTCAAGCTCAGGCGCGTGCAGCCGAGCGTGAACTCACGCCGGAGTGCGACTGACGCTCAAGGCACCCGTCGGTGAAACGACCGCCGGCTGCATGTTCGCTAGAACGGCGCCTCCATCGCGAATCGGGCGCCCCGGCGTGCCCGCCTGGCCTGGCCGACATGCATCATGATGTAGGTTTCATTCACGCTGCATACTGGACAGGGATCCGCGAACAACCCCTGCGCGTTGTTGCTGGCCGGGTCCGGATCCGGCACTTGCTGCACTCCGACCGGGTGGGGGTTGTTGTTGTTTCCCCACCATATCGTAGACATTCCTGTGATCACGTAAGGGGACTGCGATGCCGCGGCCAACAGGGCTTCAACTCCGCATTTGAGCGGCGACATCGGTCATGTCGCGAGCTGGAGTGACAGAGAGGGCGCCTGGAGCGGTGCGCGAGGGAGGAGTCCCGGCGGATACTCGACGCCCGGCGCGGCGAGGCCACCCACCCGCACGCAAGCCGCTCTACGCGGGTGGCCTGGGCAGAGCGATGGAACTGCGCACCATTCGCACGAACGGGACCGGCACTCCGTCGGGCAGGAGCGTCTCCACGGCCTCGGCGGCCTCGAAGCCGAACCTGCGGTACAGAGGCACTCCCGGTAGGGTTGCCATCAGCTCCAGACGCCGGAACCCCGCCTCACGCGCGGCGCTGAAGCACGCCTCCAGGATGGCGGAACCGACTCCACGGCGGGCCCAGGCCGGATGCACGAAGAACGCGCGGATGCGTGCCGCCTCGGTGGCCGGATCGAGCCGCGGGTCCTCGTCCGATTTCATCTGGTCGCCGCCGTAGAGCGTGCGGCGATAGCTCCAGCCGCCACAGCCCACCAGCTCGCCCTCAGCCTGAGCGACGTAGTAGGTGCCGTCCGCGACGAGCTGGGTGTCGGGTCCGAAGACGTACCGGACGGCGCTCTCGATCTGGGCGGCGCTGTAGTGCGCCTGGCTCAATGCGCGTACAGAGGCGGGAATCAGCTCACGGAGGGCGGGCAGATCCGCGGGTGTGGCGAGCCGGACCTGGAACATGGGCACCCAGCCGAAATGATGCGGGGTTACACGCCTGACTCCCGCCTGTGCCGAAGATGATCCACACACCGCGGGCAGAGCTCCGGGCTCACCTCCTGACAAGCGTTGTGCGAATCCCGGGTGACTCCCTCAAGTTCAGGAGCGGGCGGCCGAACTGCAATTCCGGGGCACGGCGACTGGCGCTCCAGCAACCAGGCGTGAAAACATCTCTGGCCGCATGTGGCCTGCAGCGCTCTCGTTACTCGTTGGGGCGCGGAGATACTCATGGCTGACTGCCGGGGATACGGATCCTTCCGCCGGTGAGGTGCTGCAGTCTTTCCTGCAGTGGGGGTGGGACCTCCCCATGCGACAGCCACACCGACGACAGCGCGCTGCGAAATCGCGAGCTGCGGCGCGCCTGTTCCTCGACGCGCTCCCCCAGCGCCGTGGCATGCTCGCTCAGCAGGTTCTCCAGCGGCCCAGCGCCGACGTTGCCGAGCTGATCCTCAGGGGCGTCCGCAATGATGCGCAGCAGGATCGGCCAGGCTTGCTCCGGCTGGTCGACGACGAGCGTAGCCAGGCGGTCCCAGGCCCAGAAATCTTCTGCTCGCCCATCGGTCGCATACCGAAGCCAGACGCGGGCGACATCCAGTTCTTCGTCAGGTGTCATCTCGCTCAGACTGTCCAGGGGAGCGGCCTTACGCCCTCCAGTTCAGGTGCGGGCAGCCGAGCGTGAACTTACGCTGAAGTGCGACCGGCGCTCAGGGCACCCGGCGGTGAAGGCCCGCCGGCTGCATGTCGCCTGAATCGCCCTCGTTGGGCCAGCTTCAACGCTGGGCAATTGCGCGCACCCACTGCGGCACGGAAGGTGGCTCGCCCTCCTCCTTACCCTGAGTAATAGCCCAACGCTGGAGCCACGATATGCCCTTCGGGCCTGTGTAGCGGTCGCTCAACTGATACACCGGATCCTTCAGAGCTTCCTGTAATGAGACGAAGCGGTAGCCGCGCTCGCGCATCATGGCCGCGAGTTCGTCGAAGTAATCAGCGTTGAGCAGATTCGCGTGCAGTAGAAGCACCTGCGCCGGTTCGCGCTCCAGCAGTTCTTGCGAAAGACGCTCATGAAAGTCGAACGTCTCGCCCATGTAGCGCACGTAATCTTCACCAATCCGGCGCATCAGTGTGCTGTCGCTCCGGGCGGCTGCCTCGGTGTAGGCCGCCGCGTAGAGCCAATCGTCGTTGTCGATCGTAACCGGGGCCACGATGTAACCGTGCTCAGCCAGGAAGCGCTCGAACGCCTCCTTGGTCTCCAGGTCGGGTCCGGTATTCAGGAACGGGTGCCGGAAGTAGCGCGGCGGGCGCATGCCGCGCTCGGCAAGTAGCCCTCGGGTGACCCTCTCGCCCCGCAGCACGTCTGACTGATACTCCGCCAGAGGTGTATGATAGAGGGATGGGTGCGAGTACGTGTGGTTCCCCAACTCCATCCCGGCCTCGAGCCATCGCTCCAGCAGCGCAGTGCGCTCGGCCTCCTCGCCTGGTCTCGCTAGCTTCTCCTCGTTGACGAACCCTATCGCTGGAACGCCTGCGGTTTGGATGTGGCCAAGCAGCCGGTCCGTGACCGAGCGCAACACGGGCGGGCCGCCCGCAATCGCGCCAGGGAGATCGTCGAAAGTAACTGCCACGCTCCGGTCGGGCGACGATGCATCGGCGGTCGCCGGTTGCGCGTCGGGCACCTGTCGGATCGGAACAGGCTGGCGCTCCGGCTTACACCCAGCGATAGCGAGGGCGAACGCGAGGCCGCAAACCACTGCCCGCATGAGTCATCTCCAGAGACGTGGACACCCCGGGACGAAGTTGCAGCCGGGCGCAATCGCTGTGCCCGGCTGGAGCATGGCGTGGTCGAACGCCCTCAAGTTCAGGCGCGTGCAGCCGAACGTGAACTTGCGCCGGGAGTGCGGCCGACGCTCAGGGCACCAGGCGCTGAAAGGGTCGCCGACTGCATGTCGCCTGCAGCGCAACCGTCAGGCGGGCTCGCGGAGGAGCGTCTGGATCGCCTCCTCCAGCCCAGAGAAGTGGCCCCAGGTCGCCTGGGCGATCCGGCCATCCGAACCGATGATGAACGTGCGCGGGATTCCCTGCACGCGGTAGAGGCGGCCCACCGCACCATCTGAATCGACGAGCATCCGGTACTCGCTCTCGCCCCCGTTCTCCCGAAGCCACTGCGCCGCCGTCGCAGGCGACTCCCTGTGGACGATCCCGTAGATGAGCACGCCCCGATCCCTGTACCGCTCGGCCAGCTCGACGAGCTCGGGGTGCTTCTCGAGGCACGGGTGGCACCGCGTGGCCCAGAAGTTCAGCACGACGACCTTCCCGCGCTGTTCCTCCAGGCGGAAGCGCGCCGTGGAGGAGACGAACGGCGTGCCTGCACCTCGTTGAAGGCTCAGGAGGGGCAATTCGAAGGGCAGGGCTGCGCTTCCGGTCTCCGGGAACACGGGCGGCCGCTCCGCCGCGCGCACCGCTGCACGGACATCGCCGAACTCGCACAGGTACGCGACGACCTGCTCCTCCAGCGCAGCAAAGTCCTCGGCGGCGTATGCAGAAAGGAGCGGATCCAGGCGGGGAATGCGGTCGTGAATGCGGGCGTCCTGGCCGATCAGCGCCGCGTACTCTTTGAGCAGCTGCTGCGCGGCCGGCGTTTGTGCCTGCGATGAGGGGCGGTCACACGCGTAGCTCAGCGCGACCTTACCGTCCCCGGTCGAGAGCCGGACCTGCTCGGAGCAACCGGCCAGGACGAGTGAGAGAGCCACTACGGCCGACGCTCGGATGCGGTGAGAAAGCATGGGAAAAATTGGCCGGTGAGGGTTTCTGAGTCTGCACGCCCTGAATCGGCGCGGAAAGCAGCGTCCAACCCTGAGGTCACCACACGCCTGCACACTCCACTGACGATCCCCGCAGGTCTGTGTCACCGCGAACGATGGAGACTTCCTATCAGAGACCCAGCGACACGGAGAGGACGGGATGATTCTGGGTCGTACCCGGACCTAAGGAGCGAAGACTTACTGCCTCCCACCGCTCCTGCTCTCGTGCACCAAGGGTGAGACCTAGCACGGCACCACCAATCGTGCCGCCGATGATCACCGGTCCTGCGTAGGGTAAACCTGATCCATTCAGGCGCTCACAAGCCAGACTCTCGAGGGGGCAAGTACCTTCCTCCAGCTTGTTGGCCACAAAGTACATGAGATAGCCGAGTCCGTACGCTGCCGTCGTCACGCCAGCGCCCACGAGGGCGCCGGTTCGCAGCCCGCGCCGCCTACCCTCAGCGGGGGAGATCGTCCCGCGACTGACGTCGAAGCGCTTGATCCCGCTGAAAGGAGCGGAAAGCAGGGTCCCGTCACTCTTCAGGCGAACCGTGACCCAGGAACCGTCGATGCCGACGAGTGTGCCTGCTGAGGGCCGCTGGGTTCCGCTTATCATGGCACCGTTGACATATTGAGGCACCGCGAAGCGTACCCGTGCACCGACTAGCGCCTCCGTGGACTGCTGAGCGGCTGCGGGAGCCACAATTGAGAGAACGGCGATGCTTGTAAGGAGTAATCGGATCATCAGGCCTCATCAGGAGAAGGTAGACCAGCAGGGAACCGGTACAGCCGAACGCCCTCAAGTTCAGGCGCGTGCAGGCGAACGTGATTACGCCGGAGTGCGACCGGCGCTCAAGGCACGAGCGGGCCGAGGAGCGCGCGCAGGGCGGTCAGGAACGTTCGCATCAGTTGATCGGCCCGCCGGGGCGCAACACGTAGAGAATCCATACGCCGCAGGAGAAGAACAGAGCAGCAAAGCCAAGCGCGAGGAACGCGTTGTCGTCCACCCCCGCCTGGAGCGTCGCAACTTCAGGGCTCCCGGGGCGGTAGCGCACGGTCACCCGGGCACCGACAGGGTAGCGGTCCACCACGGCCTGTGCCTTCTCGCCGAAAATCGACTCCATGTCCTTGCCGATCTTCACCCGTCGCGCAGAATAGCGTTGCACGCCCACCGAGTAGTCGTACCGAATGGCCCAGTAGCGGCGGATGTTCCTGGATTGGCCGTGGCGGCCCGAACTCCAGGTGGTGTCAGCCCGGAACTCCGAGCGGGTGACCACGCCTTCGGCGCTGGGCCACGAGCGGGACTCGCCGCCCTCGCGGATGGCCCCGAGGCTCGGAGGCCCGATCAGGAAGCAGAGATAGAAGAGATATCCGGCCAGCCCCAGCAACATGGCGGTGCCGAGGAGGCGCCCCATGGAGCGGCGCCATGCATCCCCGGCCGGGGTGCGCTCAAGGAAGCCGCGGCGCGGGAGCTCGGTCGCGGCATTGTGCGCCGCAGCCTGCATTCTCTCCACGTGCCGCTTCGCTTCCTTGAGCCCGCCCCCGTGGAGTTCCCGGTGCCGGCGGATCTCGTGGATGTTCGGATTCTCCAATGGATCCTCGACAGTGGTGGTGGGACAAAGTTCAGCGAGATGCGGCGCTGCTGCAATGCCGCCGAGGGACAGGTGTGTGGCGCCGCATGCCCGCTGCGACGCCAAGGTAGGCGACGCGGCTGCACGCCAAAAACCAGCGGGTCTAGAGGAGAGTAGTGCCAGTCGCGTCGAAGGGGTGATCAACAGCCACAGGAGAACCACGGCTGCGCACGATCTACGCCTCGCTCAGCTCCTCACCCCCTGAAAAAGCGTTGCACACCGCGCGTAGTTAGGCGGCATGGGATGGCTTGGGTCCATACGCCTCATCCACAGCCGCACGGATCTGAGCGAGGGTCTTGCCCTCCCGGGAGAGACGGTAGGCGAGCCGGGCCTCCCCTTTACAGATCCCGCAGGTCAGAGGCATCTCCGTCTCGAAGCAGCTGAGGAGAGAGCGCATGCCCCGATGCTCCGCACAATTGCAATGGCAGTAGAGCCCATCGAGTACCTCCGGCACAGCCCTGGCCGCCTCGTAAGCTTCCCGCGATCGTTTCGGTACCCGGCTGGGCTTCAGAACGGCAGAGGCGGTAATTCCAGGCCGCGGAGTCGGGTGCTTTACGCCCGGATCGGAGAACATGGACGAAGGACCCTCGGCGATGCCCTGTGCGAAAACGCGAAGCGGCATCAGCAACGCGGCCACGCTAAGCCCGACGGCAGCCCGGCGCGTGATTGGCTGAGCGGGACCGCTCCTCGAGGTGGAGCTTGGATTCGACATGCGAGAGAGGCGAGGGTGGAGATGCCCGGCCAGAGACGCGAAGAAGCCAGAGCCTGAGATCCACACGGAGACGACCCCGACCCGTGTGTGGTCACGACTACGGCAGGTATCTGCGCACGGAGGAGGTCGCGCGCAAGTGGGCACGCGGCAAGAATCCTCCCGGGCAGTCGCTTAACGCCCCTTGAACTCAGGCGCGTGCGACCGAACCGCACTGTCCAGACGCGGCAACTGGCGATCCGGTCCCCAGGCGTGAAAGCGTCGCCGGCCGCACGTCTCCTGCAACGCAATCCTCAGGCGGGCGGGTGGGGAGTCAGCGAACCTCCCTGCGGCCCTCGCGTACGAAAGCAACGATCTCGTCGGTAGTGACGTCGAGGTCGATGCCATCGACGTCCAGAGGAGAGCCGGTGGATGCCTCCGGCTTGAGGACGAAGCTCTCCCCGTCCCTGCGACGGATTCGCACCGCGCCCTCCTTGCGCGCCTGCTCCAGCACGGATGCGAAGTTCTGCCGTGCCTCCGAATACGTGTAGACCTTCATGAGCCCACCTCCACTACAGAAATGCCGGCCTGCCTGGCCGCGTGGATGAGTCCCCGATCCAGCGCAAGAAGCGCGCACCGCTGGCTCTGGGCAGCCGCGATGAGATATGCGTCATAGGCGTAGATCCCCAACTCGGCCGAGAGCGTCAGCGCCTGTTGTAGTTCCACGTCCAAGAAGCGGATCGGGATCTTCTGGTAGATAGCGAGCGCGCTCTGTGCCTGGGCCAGCGTGATCCGGTCGCGCTTGAGCATGGCCGAGAAGGCGTTGCCGATCTCCCAGTGGACAGAGGAGGGGGCCAGGAGCACCGCCCCGGTGGTCTGTTCCACGAGAGCGGGTTTCTCTGGCTCGTTGGCGATGACCGCGATGAGCGCGGAGGTGTCGATTACCAGTTCCACGCGGACTCCTTGCTTGCGTACAATTGTACGCCGAAAGGTAATCCGTCGTGGAGGAATGGCAAGAGCGCCGACCGAGCGCACGCCTTAACGCACTCGAGCTCGGGCGCGGAGGGCAGTGACCGCAAGTGTCTGCGGCGCGTGAGAAACTCGCCGCTCGCCCGGTGCCGCACAAGGTGCCTACGCTGGTGATGCGAAGGTCTTCCGGAGGTGATAGTGCGTATGCCCGGGCGGGAAGTCGGGGAGCTCGGCGAACACGGTGTAGCCCAGCCGCTCGTAAAACCCGCGCGCCTGGAAGTCGAACGTCCCCAGCCACGCGCCGCGACATCCACGCTCGACTGCCGCCGCCTCAGCGGCCAGCAGCAGGCGCCGCCCGAGGCCTCGGCCGCGTAGCTCCTCGGCGACCCAGAGGCCGTCGACCAGGAGCCACCCCCACGTGGTCGCGCCGTACAGTCCGCCCAGGAGAGCGCCGTCTGGCGCGCGGAGCGCGAGGGCGAGCGGGCGGTAGTCGCGCGACCCCACGTCCGGCGGGTCGGCACCGCGGATGCCGCGCCGGACCGCCGCCTGAATTGACTCGACATCCGCCTCCTCGGTCAGCTCGTAGTCCATCGCGATGCTCTGGGGTGTGCGGGGACTGTACAGTGATGGTGTTCCCCTGACAGTTGCCCCCGCCGGGGAGTAGATCAAGCAGCCTCAGGCACCTCCTCGGCGGTCGGGGTGGAGGGTTGGGGCAGGCCAGCAAGGAAGACCTGCTCGGGAGTCCTGCCCTTCATGT
>DASYWD010000146.1 GCA_035936415.1 Longimicrobiaceae bacterium | reverse complement strand
GCGGAAGCGCGCGGCCAGCAGCGCACGCGCCGCCGCCCCGGCGGCGACGCCCGCCAGGGAGGGTGCCAGGAGCGCATCCGCCCCGGCGAGCGCGGCTGCGAGGGCGGCGTACGGGAGCAGGAAGACGCCGCCATAGAGGGCGAGGACCCCGGCCAGGGCGGCGGGGTGCCCCCCGATCCCCTCGTACAGGTTCTTGGAGAACCCCTCCCACAGCGGGCGCCACCCGTCGTACATCCGCACGGTCGCCATGCGGTGTCCGTCCGCGAAGACCACGCGGCCGCCCGTCTCCTTGACCCGCCTGCAGAACGCCACGTCGTCCACCACCTCGGCGCGCACCGCGGCCCAGCCGCCCGCCGCCTCGTACGCCGCCCGCCGGACGGCCAGGATCTGCCCGTTCGCCACCAGGAAGCGGGGGTCGCGGGAGCGCCACACCAGCGGGAGCGGGAGCCAGGAGAGGTAGGTGAGGTGCAGCAGGGGGATCACCAGCCGCTCCCCGAAGCTGCCGACCACGTGCCGGGGCGCCGCGGTCACCACGTCGGCCCGCATCCCCTCCAGCAGCGAGCCCACGCGCGCCAGGCACTCCGCCGAGGCGACGGTGTCCGCGTCCAGGAAGACGAGCACGTCGCCCGCGGCCTCCCGCGCGAGCCGGTGGCAGGCGTGCGGCTTCCCCACCCACCCCGCGGGGAGCGGACCGCCCGCGACCAGCCGCACCCGCCCGTCCTCCGCCGCGATCCGCGCGACGATGGCTCCGGTCCCGTCGGTGGAGCCGTCGTCGTACACCAGCACCTCGTCCGGCGCCTGCGTGCCGGCGAGGGCCGCGCGGACGCAGCGCTCGATCCGCTCCGCCTCGTCGCGCGCGGGGACGCAGACCGAGACCCGCCCCCGGATGCGTCCCGCGGCGCTCCCCCGCGGCCAGGCGAGCAGGTTGAAGGCGACGGTCCCCAGCACCAGCGCGCCGGGGAGGGCGAGGAGCGCCCAGGCGGCCCAGTGCCCGCTCACCCCCGCCCCCCCGCCAGCGCGTGCCGCAGGAGGCGCGCGGCGCGGCGGCGGCGCGGGCCGGTGAAGAGCGGGAGCCAGAGCGAGTTCGCTCCTCCCACCCGGTGCACGCGCATCCGCACGAGTGGGCGGTGCAGCGGCAGGTCCACCCGGTCCGGCACGCACAGCTCGCCCCATCCCAGGGCGCTCTCCCCTCCGGCGACGGTCCCCTCGGAGAGGAGGCGGAGATAGAAGGGCCCCACATCGGCGAGGGCGCGGTGGCGCACCTCCAGCCATCTCTCGCCGCCGGCCCAAAGCCGGATCCACTCCGCCCAGCGGAGCCCCGCGAAGCTGCGGCGCTCCGGGCCCGTCTCCACGTCGAGGGCCGGGACTTCCTCGGTGGACCCGTCCGCGTGGAGCACGACGCCCAGGCACTCCGGCGCGCCTCCCCCCCGCGGCCAGAGGAGGTAGTAGACCGCCTCGCGCCCCTCCAGCGGGAAGCGCCCCCACATCCACCGCTCGATCCCCAGTGCGTGGAGGGGGACGCTCCCGCCGTTGCGGTCGTGGTACGCGCGCCCGCTCACCCGCGCCACCTCCCGGCCGCCGAGGCGGAGCACCGCCGTCCCCTCCGCCGGGCCGGTGAGCGGGGTCCACAGGTGCGGCGCGTCATCGGAGGACGGCTCCTCCGGAGAGATCCGGGCGACGCCCTGGACGCGTACCCTCCCGGTGAGGCGCTTCGACGAGCCGGGGACGGGGCAGTCCAGGTCGGCATCCAGCGAGCAGCGCCCGTCGGCGGCGGTGCGGAGGAAGCGGCACCGCCCGATCCGCTGCGCGCCGTCCGCGTCGGCCCAGGACGCTTCGGCGGCGGGGTACTCCTGGAGGAGGTAGACCGTGGGGACGCCGCGGGAGTACGCCACCACGTTGACGCTGGGGCGGTCGGCGGGGAGCTGGGGGGCGCCGCGCCGCGAAGCGTCGGCGTAGCCGGGGAGGAAGGGGAGCCCGAACGACCAGATCAGCACCACGCCGTCCCCGTCCGGCGTGACGAGGTCCGCGTACCACCAGGCGAACCCCCCCGGCGCGCGGAGGAGCGCGGGGTCCATCTCCCGGCTCGTGCTTCCGATCTGGATCATGGTTCCGGCTGCGGGTTTACCCGTCCGTGTCCAACCGATATATAGTTGTCGTCCAGGGTTTGTGCAATCTCAGCCGACCGGCTCCCCCCTCAGCGCGCCCCTCGATGCTCGACGCTCTCGTCCTCGGCAAGGGTCCTGCCGGGCTGGCCGCCGCCGCCGCGCTCGGCGGGCGCGGGCTGCGCG
>DASYWD010000145.1 GCA_035936415.1 Longimicrobiaceae bacterium | reverse complement strand
GCGCCGCGGCGGGCGCTTCGCACGTCCATGCGCCACGCGGGGAGGAAGACGATGGGGATCCGGTACTGGCTGAAGAAGCGGATGGCCGGCGAGGAGGCGGGCGAGGACCTCCCGCCGAACGCATCGATCATGGACGCGCTCTTCGGCCGCGGGGACCCGCCGGGGCACGCGCTGGGCGAGTACCGCGCGGACACCTACCCGGCGGACATCACGGAGCTGCTGCAGCGGCGGCAGGACGTGGCGGACGAGCTGCTCGCCATCGACGTGGCCTCCCCCCAGGCCCGCACGGAGGCGATCCCCCGCCTGCGGGAGCTGCTGCGCGTGTACCCGCACGCGCTCGCCTACGAGATGCTGATCACCGCCTACATGGACGCGGGGCGCTGGGACGAGGCGCGGGGCGTGGCGTTCGCGGCGAAGGAGCGCCGTGCGGAGTGCCTCCGCTCCGGGCTCCCCGAGCTGCGGGCGGAGGTGGCCTTCCTCCACGAGTGGACACCCGAGGAGGTGGACCGGCTGCGCGAGGAGCGGGCGGCGAAGGCCTGAGGCCACTCCCGGAGGTCGAAACGACGAAGCCCCCACGTCCATCCCGGACGCGGGGGCTTCGTTTCGTCGCGCAGCGTCCGCACTCAGGGCGCGGCGGTCGCGGTGGCCTGGAACGTCACGAACTTCACGCCCAGCACCCCGCTGTCGACCGCCTGCGGCCCCACGCCCGGACCCAGCGTCCAGCGGACGCTCGCCTCCCCCGCATCGTCGGTCCGCGAGGAGATCGCGCTCAGCGAGCCCCCGCCGGAGCGGATCGTCCACTGCACCTCCACGTTGCGCACCGGCTGCCCGCTCGTGTTCCTGACCCGGAGCACCAGCGGCGCTGGGAGGAGGGTGGATGCCGCGCCCTTCTGGTCGTCGCCGGAGACGACCTCCACGAGCGCGGGAGGGTTCCGATCCGGCCGGGGATCGGTCGGACCGTCGCACGCGGCCGCGAGGACGAGGAGCGCGAGCGCGGCCGCGGCACGGACCGCGGAGCTGCGGGAGACGGGGTACGCGAGGGACCGATGCGTCATTCCGGCGCCTTTCGCTGGGGGTGGACGGGGGCCAAAAGAAAAGCCCTCCCGCTCGAGGAGCGGGAGGGCTTTTCAACCGTTTGGTCCGGCACAGCGGAGGCGGAGGGACTCGAACCCCCAAGCGGTTGCCCGCGCCGCATTTCGAGTGCGGTGCCTTACCAGTTAGGACTACGCCTCCAACTTCAGTCGGGACGGCCGGATTTGAACCGGCGACCCCTCGCTCCCGAAGCGAGTGCTCTACCGGGCTGAGCCACGTCCCGAAGTCTTCGGTCCCAGCCAGTGGACCGTACTGCCCGTCACCACCGCAACAACCGAACCGTTCTGCAACCAGCGGACCGGGTGGGATTCGAACCCACGAGGGCTGTTAACCCCACACGATTTCCAATCGTGCTCCTTAAGCCGCTCGGACACCGGTCCTCTAGCAAGGAGCGGAGAGGGCGGGATTCGAACCCGCGTGTGCCTTTTGGGCACGACGGTTTAGCAAACCGTTGGTTTTAGCCACTCACCCACCTCTCCCTGCAACTGCAATTGCCCCTCCAGGGCTCGAACCTGGACTTTCCTGATCCAGAGTCAGGCGTGTTGCCAATTACACCAAGGGGCACCGACAAGCGGGAGACGGGGCTCGAACCCGCGACCCTCAGCTTGGGAAGCTGATGCTCTACCAACTGAGCTACTCCCGCATCTCGCCGCCGAATTTAAACCATCCGCCGGAGAAGATCAACCTTTCGGCCGACCAGAGCCACCGGTCGGATTTGAACCGACGACCGCTCGATTACGAATCGAGTGCTCTACCCCTGAGCTACGGTGGCGCCCGTCTGGTCCCAAGTGGAGCCGAGGGGAGTCGAACCCCTGACCTCTGCAGTGCGATTGCAGCGCTCTCCCAACTGAGCTACGGCCCCGTACGGACGAGTGGGCGGTACAAGACTCGAACTTGTGACCTCTACGATGTCAACGTAGCGCTCTAACCAACTGAGCTAACCGCCCGGCGTGCGTCCAGCAGTGGTGGGGGTAGGATTCGAACCTACGTAGGGCGAAGCCCGGCAGATTTACAGTCTGCTGCCATTAGCCACTCGGCCACCCCACCAGATCACGTACGAATGGAGCCGAGGGGAATCGAACCCCTGACCTCTTGAATGCCATTCAAGCGCTCTCCCAACTGAGCTACGGCCCCAGACCCGACCTGAATTGTCAAGTTCCCAACGAGCGGGGCCGACGGGACTCGAACCCGCGACCTCCGGAGTGACAGTCCGGCACTCTAACCGACTGAGCTACGGCCCCTCACCGCCCTTCCGGCGGTGCAGAGCGGGCAACCGGGCTCGAACCGGCGACCTCAACCTTGGCAAGGTTGCGCTCTACCAACTGAGCTATGCCCGCGTAGTCGTTCAATCTAACCAACCCCGCCCGATTTTTCCAGCCCCCCCTGCCAACCTCCGGGCGGAGCCCGCGATGCGGGACCAGGTCGACGCTCCCACGGGGAATCGAACCCCGGTCTCCACCTTGAAAGAGTGGCGTCCTGACCGTTAGACGATGGGAGCCCACTCGCTTTCAGAGCTCACAATGGGACTCGAACCCATGACCTCTTCCTTACCAAGGAAGTGCTCTACCGGCTGAGCTATGTGAGCACGGATGGACCCACCGGCGATGGACCTTCCGAAGTACCGCTACGGGGATTCGAACCCCGGTTTCCGCCGTGAGAGGGCGGCGTCCTAGTCCCCTAGACGATAGCGGCGTCGAGACTTCTCAGCACGGCAGGAGGGAATCGAACCCCCAACCGCCGGTTTTGGAGACCGGTGCTCTACCAATTGAGCTACTGCCGTCCGTGCTGCCATGGCCAGGGAGGGAGTCGAACCCCCGACACCACGATTTTCAGTCGTGTGCTCTACCAACTGAGCTACCTGGCCGGACCCTTCCTACCCAACAAAAATCCGCCCGACTTCGGCGGCTCGTTCCAACTGCATAGCGGGGGCGGGATTCGAACCCGCGACCTTCGGGTTATGAGCCCGACGAGCTACCAGGCTGCTCCACCCCGCGACAGGGAGAACAATAATAGCACCGTCCAGCCCCTTCGTCAACCCCTTTTTGCCCCGCCGCGCCCGGGCCGCCCCGTCCGCGAGCCGACGAATATACACCATCCGCGCCGGAGCGGTACCCCCCCGGCCGCGTGGCGCCGGACGGAGCCGGCGCCCGACGAAAACGGCGCCCCCCGGGACCTCCCGGTGGGGGCGCCGTTTCGCACTCCGCACTCCCTCCCGCCGTCCCCTACCCCACGACCAGGTGGAACGGCTACTTGGTCGTGGAAACTACCCTACGACCAAGTTGACCAGCCGGTCGGGGACGAAGATCGTCTTCCGCACCTGCTTGTCGTCCAGGAAGCGCTGCACGTTGGGGTCGGCGAGGGCGGCCTCGCGCGCGTCGGCCTCGGAGATCCCCCGGGGCATCGGCATCCGCGCGCGCACCTTCCCGTTGACCTGCACCACGAACTCCACCGTGTCGGAGACCGCCCTGGCCGGGTCGAACTCCGGCCAGGCGGCCTCCCGGAATACCGACCCGGTGTTCCCCAGCCGCTCCCACAGCTCCTCCGCCAGGTGGGGGGCGAACGGGGCGACGAGGACCACCAGCGGCTCCACCGCGGCGCGCTCGGCGGTCCGCCCGCCGGCGCGGACCACGTTGAGGTACTCCATCATCGCCGCGAGGGCGGTGTTGTAGGAGAGTGCCTCCAGGTCCTCCGTCACCTTCTTGATGGTGGCGTGCAGCTTCTGCTCGACGGCCGCCTCCAGCGGGCGGTCCTCCGCCCCGAGCACCGCGTCCCACAGGCGGTTCAGGAAGTTGTACGGCCCGGCGATCCCGGTGGTGCGGAAGTCGCCGCCCTCCTGGTACGGCCCGAGGAACATCAGGTAGGCGCGGAGGGTGTCCGCCCCGTAGTCCTCGATGTACTGGTCGGGGACGATGACGTTGCCCTTGGACTTCGACATCTTCGCCCCGTCCTTGATGATCAGGCCGTGGGCGCGGAACCGGGTGAACGGCTCCTCGAAGTCGATCCACTCCAGGTCGTGCAGCACCATGGTGACGAACCGCGCGTACAGCAGGTGCAGCACGGCGTGCTCGTTGCCGCCGATGTAGGTGTCCACCGGGAGCCAGTTGCGCGTGAGCGAGGGCTCGAAGGCGCGCCGCTCGTTCCCCGCGGAGGGATAGCGCAGGAAGTACCAGGCCGAGTCCAGGAAGGTGTCGGACACGTCGGTCTCGCGCCGGGCGATCCCGCCGCACTGCGGACAGCCGGTGAGGTACCACTCCTTGTGCCGGGCCAGCGGGGAGACGCCCGAGGCGTCCGGCTTGAAGTCCTCGATGAAGGGGAGCTCCACCGGGAGCTGCTCCTCGGGGACCGGGACCACGCCGCATTCGTCGCAGTACAGGATGGGGATGGGCGGGCCCCAGTACCGCTGCCGCGAGATGCACCAGTCGTGCAGGCGGTAGTTGGTGCGCTGCTCGGCGGCGCCGCGCTCGGCGAGCCAGGCGGTGACCTCGCGCTTCCCCTCGTCCACGGCCATGCCGTCGAAGTGGCCCGAGTTCACCAGCCGCCCGGGACCGGTGTACGCCTCGGCGAGCGGCTCGTCGGCCCCGGTCCCCTCGGGGGCCACCACGCGCACCACGGGGAGCTTGTACTGCTTCGCGAACTCGTAGTCGCGCTCGTCGTGGCCGGGGACCGCCATGATGGCGCCGGTGCCGTAGTCCATCAGCACGTAGTCGGCGATCCAGACCGGGATCTCCTTGCCGGTGGCCGGGTTCAGCACCCGCGCGCCGGTGTCGGTCCCGGTCTTCTTCTTGTCGCCCTTCCTTCGCGCGACCAGGTCCTTCTTGGCGGCCTTGCGGCGGTACGTCTCCACCGCGCGGCGCCGCTCCCTGGTGGTGATCCGGTCCACGAGCGGGTGCTCGGGGGCCAGCACCATGTAGGTGGCGCCGAACACGGTGTCCGGCCGGGTGGTGAACACCTGGATGGCCGGGTAGTCCAGCTCCTGCCAGCGCGAGACGATCTGGTCGGCGGTGAGGAAGTGCCGGAACGCCTGCCGCACCACCTCCGAGCCGTCGTCGGTCTCGGGGTTGCTGGACTCGCTCACCACGGGGAAGACGAGCTGGGCACCCTCGCTCCGGCCGATCCAGTTCTCCTGCGCCTTCCGCGTGGTGTCGGACCAGTCGAGCTCCGCCAGGTTGTCCAGGAGCCGCCCGGCGTAGTCGCTGATCTTGAAGAACCACTGCGACAGGTTCCGCATCTCCACAGGGGTGCCGCACCGCTCGCACTCCCCGCCGACCACCTGCTCGTTGGCGAGCACGGTGTTGCACGAGGGGCACCAGTTGACGGCCGCTTCCTTCTTCACCGCCAGCCCGGCCTTGAAGAGCTGGAGGAAGATCCACTGCGTCCAGCGGTAGTAGTCCTTCGCCGTGGTGTCGACCGTGTGGTTCCAGTCGTACATGAAGCCCACGCGGCGGAGCTGCTTCTCGAACCGCGCCACGTTGCGCGGGATCAGCTCCATGGGGTGGATCCCCTGCTTCAGCGCGAAGTTCTCGGAGTGGATCCCGAACGCGTCGTAGCCGATGGGCTCGAAGACGTCGTACCCCTGCAGCCGCTTGAAGCGGCCGTAGATGTCCGCGCCGGTGAAGGCGTAGATGTTCCCGATGTGGAGCCCCTCCGCGGACGGATAGGGGAACATCATCAGGTTGTAGAAGGGGCGCCCCTGCACACCCGCCTTGCGGAGCTCCGCGTCCGTGTAGGTGTTGGTGCCGTCGCTCTCCCAACGATCCTGCCACTTCCGCTCGACTTCCTGCGGATTGTAGGTGTCGGTGACGTGCGTCGCGTCGCTCATAGATCGTCCTGGAAAGACCTGCAAGACGAACCGCCGGCGGGGGGGGGAACCTTCCGCCGGCGGCTCCGGTGCCTGTTTCGAAAACTTACGGCCGCTGCCGAAATTCACAAGGGCCGGCGCCGCTCCGGGACGCCCCGGCCCGATGGGGTGTACCCCGTCGCGGGGCCTCCGGTCCACGCGTCCCGGGAGCGCCGTGCTCCGGGACCGCCGCTCCGCCCCGGCGGGATCCGGGGCCGACGTGTGCGCCCTTCCACCTCCCGGCGCAGCGCCGTATCGTTGACCACGCTCCGCCCGTCCCGCCACCCCCTCGCTCCAGCCTCCGCTTGATCCGTTCGCAGCCGCCCAGCGCACCCGGGCAGCCCCCGGCGCCGCCCCTGCCCTCCTGGCGGCGCGACCCGCCGGCCCGGTGGGACCCGCCGGAGGGCGCCGAGTACGGCTACGTGCTCGCGGACGGGCCGCACCCGTGCACGCGCGAGGAGCTGCTGGAGTGGGTGCGCACCTACCCGGGCACCCCCGCCGTGTGGACGCCCGAAACGGCGGGGACCGTCCGCCCGGAGGAGGTGCCGTTCCTGGTGGAGGGGCTCCGGAGCCGCCGGGAGGAGGAGGCGCAGCAGCGGCTGGGGCTCGCGGCGCTGGCCGTGCTCGGGGTGGCCGGGGCCTTCGTCCTGCTCCCGATCGTGCCGAGCCCCACTTCCAGTCCCGGCGCGCTCCTGCTGGCAGCGCTCGCCGGCTTCTGGCTCCTGGACAGCATCTACGCCCTTCGCCGCGCGAAGCGGGTGGACGCCGGCACCTTCGCGCAGCAGCGCCAGAACGAGCGGCACGCCGCCTGGGCCTACTCGCGGCCGGCGCCGCTCACGCGGCTGCTGGCCGGTGCGCTGGGGGCCGTCTTCCTGGCGGAGGGGTTCGCGTACGAGCGGGCCGTGGCGGCCGCGGGGCTGGTGAAGGAGGCAGTGTGGGCCGGGGAGGCCTGGCGCCTGCTCACCGGCCCCATGCTGCACGGCGGCCTCCTGCACCTGGGGATGAACCTGGCCGCGCTCCTGGTCCTCGGCCGCTTCGTGGAGGCGCACGCCCCGCGCTGGCGCCTCCCCCTCGTGTTCCTGGTCGCGGCGCTGGCGGGGAGCGTCCTCAGCCTCCTCCTGTCGCCCGCCGCCTCGGTGGGCGCCTCCGGGGGGATCCTGGGGCTGGTGGGGTTCCTGGGGGTGCGGGCCGGCCGGCGCCCCGCCGAGTTCCCGGACGACTTCCTCCACCGGATCCGCTACGCGGTCGGCGCGACGGCGGTGCTGGGGCTGCTGGGGTTCGCCTTCGTGGACAACTGGGCGCACCTGGGCGGCCTCCTGGGAGGCGCGGCGCTCGGGTGGCTCCCGGACGACGGCCCCGAAGGGAAGCGCGCGTGGACGGCCGCGGCGGGGCGGGCGGCGCTCGCGGTGGTGGTCGCGGCCTGCGCCTGGGCCGCCGCCCGGATGCTCGGCCTCGCCTAGCTCCCCGCCAGCAGCGCTTCCGTGCGCGCGTACGGGTCGTCGGCCCCGCGGACGGCGGCCACGATGTCGTCCACGGTGCGCCGCAGGTCGCCCCCGCGCGACCGGAACACCTGCTCGAACAGCTCCAGCCGGCCGTAGTAGAGCCGCCGGGAGATCAGCGTGGCGTTGTTGAGCGGGGTGCTGGTGAAGCTGGCGAAGCTCTGCACCTGCAGCCGCGGCCGGATCTCCTCCGCGAAGCGGCGCTTGGCGCGGGCGAACACCTCCTCGCGCGCGGCGAGCTTCTGCTCGCGCGTGAGGTCGGCGCGCCCGTAGACCGCTTCCAGCTCGGCCACCAGCTCCTCCATGAAGCGCCCGAAGAGCAGGTCGTCCTCCCACGCGCCCCGGGCCTGCCGGCAGGTGGGCGACTCCGGCCCGTCCCTCCGGCAGAAGAACTCGATCGCGCCGCGGGACCCGACGAAGTTGGCCAGGCTCTCGTTGTACTGCGCCTCGCCCGCCAGGTAGAGGGTGTTGTGGAAGATCTCGTGGATCACGGTGTTCGCCAGGTCCACCTCGCCGTAGCGCAGCACGGGGGAGACGAGCGGGTCGTTGAACCACCCCAGGGTGCTGAAAGCGGCGGTGGGGCGGAGGTAGGTGTCGAATCCCTTCTCCTCCAGCTTGCGGATCTCGCGCCGGGCGGCGGCCTCGCTGAAGAACCCCTTGTACGGGACGTGCCCCACGATGGGGAACCACCAGGTGTGGGCGCGGAACTGGTCCCGGTGCGCGGCGGAAAGGACCAGCGCCAGGGTGTCGGAGTCGAGCTGCGAGAAGGTGGTGTAGCTCTCCCCGGCCGCGAGCCCCAGGTGGCGGTCCGCGAAGGTGCGCGCCTGGAGCACCAGCGACAGCTTGGCCCGCCGCTCCGGGGGCGTGGCGGGGTCCTCCACCAGCCGCGCGATGGGCTGGCGGCGGCTGAGGATCTTCGCCTCCTCGATTCCGGCCCGGATCACGTAGGTCGGCGAGCAGGCCGCCGCGGCGAGGAGCAGCCCGGCGGCCAGCGCGCGGGCCGTGCGCGTCCTAGAAGTCAAGTCGGATCCCTCCGTTCAGGGCTCTCCCCTCCAGCGGCGCCCAGGCGTCCGTGGTCCAGCGCCCCTCGGCGCTCCGCGACGGGAGGAGGAGCGCGTCCCAGCGCGTCTGCCGCACGTCGGTCAGGTTCTCGGCGTTGAGGAAGACGCGTGCCCGCCCCACCCGCCGCTCCACCAGGAGCCCCAGGACCAGGTAGGGCTGGCCCTCCGCCCGGTACGGGTTGTCCTCCAGCGCCTGCCGGCCGGTGTAGTACAACTCCACCCCCACCCGTCCGTTCCCCTCGTCCTCCCACATCCCCACCACCCCCGCCGCGTGGCGGGGGACGAGCGGGACCACGCGCCTCCCGCCCTGCTCCACGTCGGGCTCGGTGGAGCGGACCCATGCGTGCGTCGCGGTGAGGTGCAGCGGGCCGCGGTGCCAGCGCGCCAGCAGCTCCGTCCCCCAGGTGCGGGTTTCGCCCTCCACGTTGCGGAGCAGGAGGACGGAGCCCATGTCGCGCGCGAGGAGCCGGACGGCGTCCCGCACCACCGAGCCGAAGAGGGTGGCGTTCAGCTCCCACGGGCCGGCGGTGCGGCCCACGTCGAGCGACGCGGTGCGCGCGCGCTCGGCCTCCAGGTCCTCCAGGGGCACGACGCGGGCGAGGCCGATGGCCTCCGTCTCCTCGGTGAACGGGGTGGGAGCGAAGAAGCCGCTCCCCGCGGAGGCCCGCACGCTCCACCCCTCCGCCGGGCGGACGAGGGCGGAGAGGCGCGGGCTGAGGAAGAGGCCGTACTCGCCATGCGCGTCCAGCCGCGCGCTGGCCGTGAGCGCGAGCCGCTCGGACGGGCGGTAGTCGTCCTGCGCGAAGAGGGCCGGCGTGGTGAACACGTAGTCGAACCCGCCCACGTCGCGCGCGTCGTACCGCTCCTGCTGCAGCGCGGCGCCGAGCACCCAGGTGTGCGCCCCCGCCGTCCCGCCCAGCGAGGCCTCCCCGAAGCCGGTGGCGTGCAGGTCGCGCTCGCGCACGGGGCCGAAGCGGTGGTCGTGGCGCTGCGCCATGGCCGAGCCGCGCACCGTCAGGAGCCGGTCGCCCGCCAGGAGTAAGCGCCCCACCACCCCGCCGTCGACCCGCCCCGTCCGGAGCGCCTCGGTGAAGTCGAGGCCGCCCGGCACCCGGCCGCCGCCCTCGCGCTCCTCGGCGGTGGCGCCCACGGTGAAGAACACCGAACGGCCCTCGCCGCCGTCCCAGAAGAAGCGCGGGCGGACCACGGCGCGGCGGTACGCGGGGAGGTCGGCCCAGCGGTCGTCGTCCACGTCGGCGCGGCCCTGCCGGTGGCCGCTCCCCAGGAAGGTGTAGCCCCACCGCTCGCCGAGCGGGCCGGACGACCAGAAGACGGCGTCGGCGCCGCCCAGCGTGCTGGCGTTCAGCAGCAGCTCCCGGTCGGCTTCGTCGCCGGGGCGGCGGGAGACCAGATTGACCACGCCGCCGAGCGCCGAGGCGCCGTACATGGCGGAGACGGCGCCCTTGATCACCTCCACCTGCTCCAGGTCCATCGGTGGGATCTGCAGGAGGCCCAGGGCGCCGCTCTGGCCGCCGTAGAGCGGGAGCCCGTCGGAGAGGATCTGCGTGTAGCGCCCCCGGAGCCCCTGCACGCGGACGCCCGCCCCGCCCAGGGAGGGGGAGGTGGTCTGCACCCGGAGGCCGCTCGTCTCGTTGAGCATCATGGAGATGTCGCCGGGCGTCATCAGCATCTTCTCCTCCACCTCCTCGCGCCCCAGCACCTCCACCCGAACCGGCACGTCCTCGATCCGCTGCTCGCTGCGCATGGCGGTGACGACGATCCCCTCCAGCTCCTTTCCGTGCTCGTTCGCGGGCTCCTGCGCGGCGGCCCGGGGACCGGTCGCGAGGGCCGGGAGGATCGCGCCGAGCAGCACGAGGAGGCGCCGCCCGGGGGTGAGCCGGCGAGAATGGATGTGCATCGGATGGGATCGAGCGTTCAGGAAGCGCAGCGAGGGCATTCGCCCACGCCGGATGCGACGTCCGCCAGCAGCGCGTCGGCCAGGGCGAGCAGGGCGTCCACGCGCTCGTCGGCCAGGCGGTAGAAGGCGTGGCGCCCGCGCTGCTCCCGGGCGACCAGGCCGCAGCCCAGGAGGCAGGCGAGGTGGTTGGAGACGTTGGACTGGCCGAGCCCGGTGGCGTCCACGATCTCGCCGACGCTCCGCGGCCCCGGGCGCACGGCCTCCAGGATCGCGAGGCGCGACGGGTCGGAGAGTCCCCGGAACAGCTTCGCCCGGAGGGCGGCGTCCTGTCGTGTGTCCGCGAGCAGCATCCTGCCTCCTTGGTTCACATCAGCGAATACTGATATATTACCTCCCGGACGAAAGGTCAACCACGGCGGAACCGAGGGACGCGAGATGACGGATGGACAGCTTCGCACGCGGGCGCTCCGCCTCTCCTACTTCACGGTGGCCTACAACCTCGTGGAGGGTCTGGTCTCGGTGGTCGCCGGGGCTCTCGCGGGGAGCGTCGCGCTGGTGGGGTTCGGCCTGGACAGCTTCGTGGAGTCGCTCTCCGGGGGCGTCATGATCTGGCGCTTCGGCGGGGCGCAGGGGGAGGCCGCCTCGTGCGACGCGGAGAAGCGCGAGGAGCGGGCGCTCAAGCTGGTGGGCTACACCTTCTGGATCCTGGGCGCCTATGTGCTCTACGAATCCGTGGAGAAGCTGCTCGGGGGTGAGCGGCCGGAGCCGACGGGGCTGGGGATCGCCATCGTCGTCGTCTCGCTGGTGGTCATGCCGGCGCTCTACCTGGCGAAGCGGCGCACGGCGGAGCGCATGGGGAGCCGGAGCCTGGCGGCGGACTCCAAGCAGACGCTGGCCTGCATGGGGATGTCGGCGGCGGTGCTGCTCGGGCTGATCCTGAACCAGACTCTGGGGCTCTGGCAGGCGGACCCGGTGATCGGGATCCTGATCGCGGCGCTGCTGTTCAGGGAGGGGCGGGAGACGATCACGGAAGGGAAGCTCTGCTCGTGCTAGGGCTGCGGGGCAGGCTCAAGGGACCAGCTCGGCGCGCCGCCAGCGGCGGACCGAGTTGACGAGGTAGAGCTCCTCCGCGTCCCGCAGGTCCTCCGGGCGGAGCGGCCGCTCGCGGACCTCGCCCGTTTCCAGCAGGTGCCGGCGGAAGACGCCGGGCAGGAGGCCGGCCTCGCGCGGCGGTGTCCAGAGCGCGCCGCCGATGCGCGCCACGACGTTGGCGATGGTGGATTCCGTGACCTCCCCCCGCTCGTTGACGAGGATCACGTCGTCGCAGTCCGGGCGCTCCGCGGCGCGGGTCGTGTAGACCTCGCGCCGCGTGGTCTTGTGGCAGAGGAACGGGTCGCGGGAATCGACCGGCCGGGTGGAGAGGGCGACCCGGGCGGGAGCCGTCGGCGTGGGCGCGAGCGGCGACGTCTCTGCTCGCACCTCGCCGTCGCGGGCGAGGAGGAGCCGGACGCGCAGCGGACCGTCCGGAGAGCCTGAGACGGTGTCGGACAGCGCGGCCCGGACGCGCTCCTCGTGGAAGCGGAAGCCGAAGTACCGCGCGGAGGCGGCCATCCGGTCCAGGTGGCCGCCGAGCAGGAACCATCCGCCGGGGGGCTCCCACAGCAGCGTCTCCAGCAGCTCGAAGTCGGCGGGCGGGTGCGTGGCGAAGCGGGCCTTGTCCAGGCACTCGCGGTACTCGGCCTCCGCCCCGGCGTCGTAGGTGATCCCGCTCCCCACCCCCAGCTCCGCCCGGCCGCGCGCCCGGTCCACGAGCAGCGTGCGGATCCCCACGCTGAAGACGGTCTCCCCGGGTGACACGAAGCCGATGGCGCCGGTGTAGACGCCGCGCGGACCGTCCTCCAGCTCGCGGATGATCTGCATCGTCCGCACCTTGGGCGCGCCGGTGACGGAGCCGCTGGGGAAGAGCGCGCGGAGCACGTCGGCGAGGCCGGTGCCGGGGACGGTGCGCGAGCGCACGGTGGAGGTGAGCTGGTGCACCGTCTCGTACCGCTCGGTCTCGAACAGCCGGGGGACGTGCACCGAGCCCCACTCGGAGACCCGGCCCGCGTCGTTCCGCAGCAGGTCCACGATCATCAGGTTCTCCGCCCGCTCCTTGGGCGATGCCACCAGCTCGGCGGCGAGCGCGGCGTCCTCGTCCTCCCAGCGCCCGCGCGGCCGGGTCCCCTTCATGGGCCGCAGCTCCAGCTCCCCCTCCGACCAGCGGAAGAACAGCTCCGGCGACGCGGACACGACCGAGAGGCCGCCCAGCCGCAGCAGCGCCCCGTACGCGCTCCGCTGCGCCCTGCAGAGCGCCCCGTACAGCCCCAGATCGCTCCCCGCGAAGGCGGCGTCGAGCCGCAGGGTGAAGTTGACCTGGTAGGTGTCGCCCGCGGCGATCAGCTCCCGGATGGCGGCCACGCGCCGTGCGTACGCCTCCGCTCCGAGCGAAGGGGTCCACTCGCCCAGGGAGAAGGGCTCGTCGGGGACCCCCTGCAGCGCGGGGACCTCCTCGCGCGCCTCGAACAGGGCGAACCAGGCGAGCGGAAGCCGCGGGTCGGCGGGGTGGACGGCGAGGGCGGGATCGAAGGCCGGGGCGGCCTCGTAGGCGAGGAAGCCCGCGGCGTGGAGCCCCCGCGAGACCGCTTCCTCGACCCGCTGCAGGACGGGGAGCACCTCCGCCAGCCCGTCCGCGGCGAGGGTCGCCCGGTGGCCGGAGAAGCGGAGGGAGCGCGGTCCGCGCGCGGGGTCCAGCGAGTCGAAGCGGACCAGAGGCTCTGCGGAGGGGGCCCGGTCGGTCAGGGCTTCGGCCCCCGGCCGGGACGTCACCTCCCCGCCGGCTCCACGGGCAGCGGGATCTCCGCGGGCATGGTGCGCGGACGGGTCATGGCCTCCGGAGACAGGATGTCGTCGAGCTGCTCCTGCGAGAGCCATCCCTTCTCCCGCACCAGCTCGTACACCCCCCGCCCCGTCTTCAGCGCCTCCTTCGCCACGGCGGAGGACCGCTCGTAGCCGATGTACGGCACCAGGGCGGTGACGACGCCGATCGAGTGGTGCACCATCTCCAGCAGCCGCTCGCGGTTGGCGGTGATCCCCACCACGCACCGCTCCCGCAGCACCACGGCGCCGCGCGTGAGCATGTCCACCGACTGGAAGAGGTTGAAGGCGATCACCGGCTCGAAGACGTTGAGCTGGAGCTGCCCGGCCTCGGCGGCCATGGTGATGGTGAGGTCGTTCCCCACCACCTGGAAGCAGATCTGGTTGACCACCTCGGGGATGACGGGGTTCACCTTCCCCGGCATGATGGACGACCCGGGCTGCATGGCCGGGAGGTTGATCTCGTTGAGCCCGGCGCGCGGCCCGGAGGAGAGGAGGCGCAGGTCGTTGCAGATCTTGGAGAGCTTCACGGCGACTCGCTTGAGCACCCCGGAGAGCTGCACGAAGGCGCCGGTGTCCTGCGTGGCCTCCACCAGGTCCGGCGCGGTGATCAGCTCCAGCCCGGTCACCTCCGCCAGCCGCTCGCGCACGGTGGCGGCGTAGCGCGGGTCGGTGTTGATCCCGGTGCCGATGGCGGTGGCGCCCATGTTGATCTCGCGGATCAGCGCGGCGGCCTCGCCCAGGCGGTCCATGTCCTCGCCGATGGTGACGGCGTACGCGGCGAACTCCTGCCCCAGCGTCATGGGCACCGCGTCCTGGAGCTGGGTGCGCCCCATCTTCAGCACGTCCGCGAACTCGCGCCCCTTGTCGAGGAAGGCCTCGCGCAGCTCCCCCAGCGCGCCCACCAGCTCCCGGAGCGCCCAGACGGCGGCGATCTTCACGGCGGTGGGATACACGTCGTTGGTGGACTGGGAGAGGTTGACGTGGTTGTTGGGGTGCACCACGTCGTACTCGCCCTTGCGCCGCCCGACCAGCTCCAGCGCGCGGTTGGCGACCACCTCGTTGGCGTTCATGTTGGTGGAGGTCCCCGCCCCGCCCTGCACCACGTCCACCACGAACTGCTCGTGCAGCCGCCCGTCGCGGATCTCGCGGCAGGCGCGCACGATGGCGTCCGCCACCGCCGGGTCCAGGATCCCCAGGTCGCGGTTGGCCAGCGCGGCCGCTTCCTTCACCGCGGCCAGCGCCTGCACCAGGTACGGGTACTGGGAGATGGGGATCCCCGTGATGGGGAAGTTCTCCACCGCCCGCAGCGTCTGTACGCCGTAGTACAGGTCCACGGAAAGGTGCCGCTCGCCGAGCAGGTCGCTCTCGGTGCGCAGCTCGCCGGAAAGGTACCCCACCCCGCGCCCGGAGAGGCGCAGGTTGGCGTGGCGCAGCCGTGAGGAGATCACCTGCGCCGCGGCGGTCGCGAGCTTGCCGAAGAGCGCCGGGCGCGCCCGGGCGATCTCCTGCGCGCGCTCGCGGGAGACCTCCAGCACCTCCACGTCCTTCGCCACCAGGCCGGAGGTGGAGTGCGGGTAGTCGTCCAGCAGGCTCCCCTCCCCGTACGACTCCCCGGGGACGAGCACGTGCAGCACCTCGGGACGGCCGCGCAGCCCCTTGACGATCTCGATCCTCCCGCCGAGCAGGATGCCGAACGAGCGGCGCGGCTGGCTCTCCCGGAACACGTACGATCCCGCGGGGCATCGCTTCACCTCGGCGCGCTCGGCGAGGAAGCGGACCTCGTCCTCGTCCAGCGCGTGGAAGAGCGGATGCGAGGCGAGGATGGAAGCCGCGGACTGGGTCATCGGGGGCGCTCAAGTCGATGGCAGGAATTCATTTCCGTTGCAAGCGGCGAAACGTAGGGGGAGCGGCCGCGGCGGACAAGCCCACCCCCCGGGATGGCCCGGAGCTTGCAGCCTCCGGTGCTCCCCCTGGACACCCGCCGGGCGAAGGCAGGGCGGGCGTTGAACTCGAGAAAAGGAGGCAATTATGGCGATCTTCGACCGGAGCTACGACCGGGACTACGGGTACCGCGGCGGCAGCACCTACCGTGGCGGAGACCGCGACCTGGGGGACCGGATGCGGCAGGGCTGGAACCGGCTCACCGGAGACGACAACGACACCGACCGCGGCTACGGGTACCGGGGCGGCGCGTACGGCGACACGGCGTACGACCGTGACTTCGGGAACGCCGGCCGGGGGTACGGGGCCGGGAACTGGCAGCGCCCGGGCTACAACCGCCTGGAGGGCGACAACCGCGACACCTTCGACCGCGACACCGGCTGGCACGCGGGGCGCGGGATGGGGACCGGCGGCGCGTGGAACTACGACCGCGACATGATGGACCGCGGCCGGTACGGGGCCACCGACATGGACCGGTACGACCGCGACTACAAGAGCCGCTGGCAGACCGACAACGGCGACCCGTTCGGCGACCGGACGAGCCGTACGCCCATGCGGGTGATGCGCGGCGAGTACCACAACTACGACCGCGACTTCGACCGCCGCCCGTACGGCGCCGGCTCCAACATGAACTACGACCGCGACATGGTCTACCGCGCCGACGCGGACCGCGACATGGACCGCGGGTACATGCACGGGCTCAACTACGACCCGTACCAGGAACGCGGCGACCTCCGCACCGGCCGCACGGGCTGGGGCGCGTCGGACCGCAACCGCGGCTACGACCGCGGCTGGTTCTGAGCCGGCGGCAGGCAGAACGAGGCCCCGCCTCCCGCATGGGGAGGCGGGGCCTCTCTCGTTCCCGGCCGGACCCGGCGGGGGCTACTCCTGCCCCATCCGCCGCTTGAGCTCGCGGAGGCGGTCCTCCACGTCGGCGGCCGAGGGGCGCGGCGGGGGCGGCGGGGCGTCCAGGTCGGCCAGCTCCTCCATGGCTTCGGCGTGGGCGGTGCGCCGGCCGATCTCCTCCGCGGCCCGGTCCAGGCCGTCGAAGGCGAAACCGGCATCCGGGCCCGCGCCCATCCGCCCCTGGGCGCGCGCGGTCCGCAGCCGGGCCACCATGGCGAAGCGGTTGGCGTCGGCCTCCTTGTACTGCCGCGACATCTCGGCGACCTCGCGCCTGCGCAGGTCGCGCTCGGCCTCCGCCACGCGGACCTTCTCCTCCAGGACCGCGATGCGCTCCCGGTGCTTCGCCGCGAACTCGTCCGCGACCCGCACCGTCTCCGCG
>DASYWD010000144.1 GCA_035936415.1 Longimicrobiaceae bacterium | reverse complement strand
GTCCGTCGCGTTCCGACGGACCCCGCTCCCTGTATGGCGGACCCTGCCTCAGGCGCCCACTCCCGCCCTCGTCGCGCCCGACCCCCCGGAAGAGGAGGCGTCCGTCTCCTCCACCCGGAAGTGTGCCACGAGCTGCCGCAGGCGGGCCGCCAGCGCGGTCAACGACTCGGCCGGGTCCGCCTCCCGGGGGGCCTCCCCGTCGTCGGAGGCCCCGGCGAGGCCGGCGACCGTCCCCATCGTTCCCTCGAGCTGCTCGGCCAGGGCCGTCATCTCCTCGGCGGATGCAGCGTTCTCCTCGGCCACTGCGGCCACGTCCGCCAGCACCTCGGTAGTCTCCCGCACGCGGCCGGAGATCTGCCTCGTATCCGCGGTGAGCACGTGGATCAGGCGCTCACCCGCTTCGAGCGCGAGGAAGATCCCCTCCAGCGCCTCGCCGACCTGGTGGGCGCGACCCGTTGTCCCCTCCACCTCGGCGGCGCTCCGCTCTATCGCCCCGACCGCGTCGTCGATCGCACGCTTCATCTCCCCCACGACGTCCACCGTGCGGGCGGCGGCCTGCGTCGCCCCCTCGGCAAGTTTGCGGACCTCGTCGGCCACCACCGCGAAGCCCCGTCCGTGCTCGCCGGCGCGGGCGGCCTCGATCGCTGCGTTGAGCGCAAGGAGGTTCGTCTGGCGAGCGATTCCGGTGATGGTCCCGACGAACTCCTCGATCTGCGCCGAATGGCGCCGGAGCTGCCGAACCTGCTCGGTGTTCTCTCCCACGACGCGGCCCGCGTCCGCGGTCGCGCGGACGATCTCGGTTACCGTGTCGCCGCCGCGCCGGGCGTTCGCGACGGAGCCGCGGATGGAGCCCGCCATCTGCTCGGCGCCGGCCGCGATGCTTCCGACCGAGGCGGAGATCTCTTCCATCCGCGCGAAGGCGCGCTGCGCCGATCCGGCCTGCTCCTCGGCACCTGCAGTGATCTGTCCCACCGCGGCATTCAGGTGCTGCACCGCCGAGCGGGTCTCCCAGGCCAGGATGAAGATCTCGCCGCCATGGCTCTCCAGGGCGGTGCCGGCCCGCTGGATCTGGGAGATCACAGTGCGCAGGTCGCGCGCCATGGTGTTGAACGCGTGCGCCATCTGACCGATCTCGTCGGCGCCGTCCACCCGCACGTCGTCGCCGGTCAGGTCCCCGGCGGCGATCCGCCGCGCCCGGGCCGCCATTCGACTCACCGGATCCGTCACCGCCCGGGCGAGGATCCACGAAACCACCAGCCCGGCCATCAGCAGCGCCCCGAGCGCCAGCCCGCCGGTCCACTGGGCGGCGGCGCCGGCCCGGTCGGCTCCCTGTGTCAGCGTGGTGCCGGCCTCCGTGTGGGAATCCTCCAGCTTCCCCAGGAACTCCCGGAAGCCGTCCATCTCGGCGACCAGGGCCGCCATGCGCGCGTGTGCCGCCGGGTCGTCGGCTGCCTCGCCACGGTCGATTCGCCCGGCGATCTCGTCACCGCGCGAAGCGATTCGCCCTCGTGCCGCCAGCGCCTGCCCGGCGAGCGCGCGGTGCTCCTCCGGGAGCCCCTCGAGCGCCAGGTATTTCGTGAGTCGCGCTTCCGTCTGGCCCATATTCTCGGCGTAGAACTCCAGCCAGCGCTTCCGCTCGGCGGCATCCTGCGCGTGCGCGGCCTCGTTGAGCCCGAGCACGGCCTGGTAGCCGTCGCGGTCGATGTTGAGCACCAGACCCAGCCCGGCCAGCTCTCGGTTGGCGAGCTCGTGCGTCAGGGCACGGTTGCGGCGGGCCGGGGAGAGCATGCCGGCTACGCCCAGCGCGGCGATCACGAGGAGGAAGCCGACGCTCCCGCGCAACTTCCAGGCGAAGGGCCAGTCCCGTATGGAACGACGCCGGCGAGTGAGGGCCGCACCATCGTTCGCGCGGCCGGAGTGGTGCGGAGGAGACGCGCTCATCGACACGAGGAGGAACGGTTCGCAGGGAGAGATCGCGAGGAGAGCCGCCGGGCGGCGGTCATGCGGGCAGGACAGGAGTCGGGGGATCATCAAGGTAGGCCGGCCCTGCCCGAGTGGCAAGGGTGCAGTTCGAGGGCGATTTCCAGGGCGGGAGTGGGTTGCGCTGGGCACGGCCGGGAGGCAGTTTGGCGGGAGGACGGCCACGCGCCGTCTGTTCCCGCCGCGTTCGGTTCTCCGGCACGGGTCCACAACCAGCTCCCGGTTCTCGACGATGCACACCCGGATCTCCACCCCCCTGCTCCTGGGTCTTCTCGTCCTGGCGGTTGCGGCGCTCACCGGCTGTGCGTCCGCCGGCCGCTCCGACGTCCCCGGCACCCCGCCCACCTTTCCGACGCCCCGGGCGGCGCCGGGCGCCGCCCAGGGCAGCGCTTCCGAGCGGCTGCAGCGGCTCTTCGAGGACGAGTGGGAGCGGACGCTGCGCGAGAGCCCGCTCACCGCCACCGGCTTCGGGGACCGGCGCTACAACGACCGCCTCCCCTCGGTGGGGCTCGCGGACCAGCAGCGCTCGCTGGAGGCGGACCGCGCCGCGCTGGCGCGGCTGCTCGCCATCCCCCGCGACTCGCTCCCGCCCGAGGACGCCGTGAACTACGACGTCTTCCGGCGCATCCGCGAGAACGGGCTCGCCGCGGCGGAGTTCCGCGGCTACCTGATCCCCATCACCAACCGCGAGGGGTTCCATACCTCCTTTCCGGACCTGCCGGAGCGCGTCCCCCTCGCAACGGTGGAGGACTACGAGAACTACGTCGCCCGGCTGCGCGCGTTCCGCGCCTACGCCGGGCAGCACGTGGAGCTGATGCGCGAGGGGATCCGGCAGGGGATGGTGCTCCCGCGGATCTCGGTGCAGGGGATCGACGAGTCGCTCACGCCGCACATCGTGGACGACCCCTCGAAGAGCCTCCTCTACCGGCCCTTCACCCGCTTCCCGGCCGGCGTGCCGGACAGCGCGCGGGCGCGGCTGGAGCGGGCCGGGCGAGACGCCATCGCGACCTCCGTCGTGCCGGGGTACCGCGACTTCCTGGAGTTCATGCGGCGCGAGTACGTCCCCGCCGCGCGGACCACCATCGGCGCCTCCGAGCTGCCGAACGGGCGTGCCTTCTACGCCGCCCGCGCGCGCAATTTCACCACGCTGGACCTCACGCCCGACCAGATCCACCAGGTAGGGCTGGCGGAGGTGGCGCGCATCCGCGCGGAGATGGACTCGGTGATGCGCTCCACCGGCTTCCGCGGCACCTTCCCGGAGTTCGTCCAGTTCCTCCGCACCGACCCACGCTTCTACGCGGAGAGCCCGGAGGAGCTGCTCCGGTACACTTCGCTGGTGCTGAAGCGGATGGACGGCGAGCTGCCCAGGCTCTTCGGGCGGCTCCCGCGGCTGCCGTACGGCATCAAGCAGATCCCGGACTACATCGCCCCGCGCACCACCACGGCGTACTACATGCCCGGGAGCCCGGACGGGACCCGCGCGGGGGCGTACTTCGTGAACGTGCACGACCTGAAGAGCCGGCCGCTGTACGAGGTGGAGTCGCTCTCCTTCCACGAGGCGGTACCGGGACACCACCTGCAGATCGCGCTGGCGCAGGAGCTCCCCGACGTGCCGAACTTCCGGCGGACCGCCGGCTTCACCGCCTTCGTGGAGGGGTGGGCGCTGTACTCGGAGAGCCTGGGGAAGGAGGTGGGCTTCTACCAGGACCCGTACAGCTACTTCGGGCACCTGACGTACGACGCCTGGCGCGCCACACGGCTGGTGGTGGACACCGGGATCCACGACAAGGGGTGGAGGCGGCAGCAGGCCATCGACTACATGGCCGCCAACACCGGGCTGACGCTGCTCAACATCACCAACGAGGTGGACCGCTACATCGCCTGGCCCGGGCAGGCGCTGGGCTACAAGATGGGGCAGCTCAAGATCCGCGAGCTCCGCAGCCTGGCGGAGCGGGAGCTGGGCGGCGACTTCGACCTGCGCGCCTTCCACGACGTGGTGCTCGGCAGCGGTGCCATCCCGCTCGACGTGCTGGAGGCGAACGTGCGCGCCTGGATCGCGCGGGAGAAGGCCAGGGAGTAGCATCGGCCGCCTGGCACCCGCCCGGAAACGAGACCGCCCGCGCTTCGATGGAGGCGCGGGCGGTCTCGCGTCGGGGGCAATCCGTTCGCGGCCCGGCCCGCGGTCAGGCGGGCATCTCGCGCGGCAGCAGGCTGTGCCGGAGCGCGACGTCACGGGCGATGCGGACCGCGATGTGCTTGGGTGCGGAGTTGTTCAGCGCCTCGGCGCGGGTGGAGATCACCTGCTTGTCGGCCGCGTCCGAGACGACGGCGTACAACTCCGGGAACGCTCCCCCGATCCGCTCGTCCAGGTCGTCGAACTGGGCGGCCGAGTACTGGAAGCGCGCCTCCCCGTTCTCGTCGGTGGTCGCGGATCCCAGGTGGTCGTCCCGCGACAGCCGGTCACGGTCGAACAGTGCGACCTTCACCCCGCGGATGGGCTGCGACGACTCGTCGTCCACGGTGAGCTTTACGATCGTGGTGAAGTACATGGTGTGGCTCCTCCAGCAGGGGTGGCTTCGCGAGGCAGTCGGATCCCGGCGGAAGAGGAAGGGATCCGGTGCGTCGGGGGGTGGAACACGGGCCCGGCGGCGTTCCATGAATTCATGAAACATGCCGATCCAGGGGGTTCTGATGCGTGTCCGTAAGTAGGCGCACGTTGCAGACTTGGCGCGGGTTGCGGGTCAGATTGTCCTGCCGGTATCGTGGCACAATGTCAACAGACTGGGACACGTCTGGGGCAGTCCCGTCGCCGTCGGCGGGGGCGGCAGGGGCGGAGCATTCCGGAAAAAGGGCGGATCTCCTCGCTTTTCGGGGATGCGACGCCGCAGACAACCGTCTGCTGCGGGATGGAACGACTCCTGCCGCCGGCCACTCCGGCTGCGGCACCGATTCCGCGCCCTCCGCCGGCTCCGCACCGAGCCGCACGTCCCTCACCCCGGGGTACCCATGAGGCGACCTTCACTTCTCCTGCTGCTGCTCCTGCCGCTTCTCTTCGGCTGCCGCGACGAGTCGCTCCTTGGGCCGCGGGGCGAGCCGCTCGGCGCCATCTCCGATGCCGCGCACGCCGGTGGATTGCCGGGGTTCTACTTCCTTCCGCCGCTCGTCCGCGCGACCGCGTACACCGGCACTTTCGCAGCGACGCTCGCTCCGCGGGTTGAGGTCTGTGTGGTCTCCGGATCCGAGTGCTTGCCGACCAGCCCGGCCACGGAGTTCACACGGACCGCGGGACTGGGTGGGCAGGTGATCGTGGTCGATCCGGTCAACCAGACCTACTCGGTGGACTGGCACACCGATCTGTCCAATCTCGATCCGACGAAGGCGTACCGCATCCGGGTGTGGCTTGGCTCGATCCGGCTCGGCTTCGCGGATGTGAAGGTGGTGAGCAGCGGAAGCGAGCTGAAGAATGCGGACACCGGCGAGCAGATCGCGCTCAAGAATGGACGAACCCTCCCGATCAAGTTCCGGATCGAGACCATCCTCGCGAGCCTGATCGAGCACGAAGGGGAGAACTTCGTCCGGGACTGCATCGCCTCCAGCAGTTGCGTCATCAAGCACGTTTCGCCCAACAGCATGGACGGCTCCGGAAAGCAGGTGGTGAAGACGCCCGACGGCTACTTCGCCGGGGTGTTCACCGACGGCTTCATGGACTCGTACGTAGCCGAGAATCCTGCGCTCTACGGGAGCGGCGTCACGGTGATCATCCAGCAGCGCGCCACGCTGCCGTGCTTCCCCGGCTACTCCGGCGCCCAGGCACAGGGGTGTGCCCGCTACGAGACGCTCCCGGCCCTGGAGCGGGGGTTCGATGTCCCTCAGCGGGTGGAGGAGTGTCTGGATCCCAATGTCCAGGCGCGCGACGCCTTCCAGCTCCACAAGCTCTCGGCGATCGGTCCGCAGGCTGAGCGGGGCAGGGTCGTGGCACTCGACCCCGTGACTGCCGGGGAAATCAACTGTGATAACTTCACGTCGTCACCTGCCACCCTTTTCCAACAGGCAGCGGCGGCGGTCTTCCGCCCCCTGTATCGCGTCTTCGGACCCGCTACCGCGTACGCCAGCGACATCAGGTACGGCGGCATGACCACCTCCTACAGCGACATCGGCTACGCCCAGCCGGCCACCTTCAGCGCTGTCTCCGGCGACGGGCAGACCGCAGCCCCCGGCGCCCTCCTCGCCAGCCCGATCCGTGTGAGGGTCCTCCAGGGCCGCGACGATGCCAGCCACTCCCTGGTGCGGATGCCCGTGGCGGGGCAGAAGGTGACCTTCATCGTCGCTTCCGGCGGCGGTACCCTTGCGACCCCCACCGCCACTTTCGTCGCCGCGGTAGACTCGCTCGACAACTTCACGAACGCGGACGGGTTCGTGGAGGTGCCGTGGACCCTCGGGCCGGCGGCGGGTCCGCAGACGGTGGTCGTGAAGCTGCCGGGGATCAAGGTGCCGGAGCTGACCTTCACCGCTACGGCCCTCTCGTCCGTGATCGACTTCGAGACCTACCCGAGCGGCGCTCAGACCTGTTCGAACTGCCCTGTTACGAACGAGTTCAGCCGTCGGAACGTGGTCTTCTCGTTCACGCCGATCCTGGACGTGGCCGCGAACTACGCACAACTGGGTGCCTCGACGAACAACCCGCAGGGGGCCCTCAACCACACGGTCACAGCCGCGGGCATTCCGGACCAGAACGGGGGGTACAGCGGGTACTATTCCGGGACCGTCCACATGGACTTCCCCTCCCCGCCCACGACCGCGACCTTCCTGCTGCGGGTCAACAATTCGGTCACGACCGTCCCGGTCCTGGTCCAGTCGCCTGGTGCGCAGGTTTCGAGGGTCACCCTGGGTACGTACGGCCCGACCGGGAACGTGTGGCGCGAGGAACGCATCACCGTGACGGACCAGGCGGGGATCAGCCGGGTGAGCGTCGGGATGAACGGGTACATCGCCCTGATCGACGACCTGGATCTCTCAGGGTCGGTCGTGATCCAGTAGATGCCCTGAACGGGCACGGGGCCGGTAGCCTGATCGGCTGTTCGAGGTCGGAGCCGGGCGTGGCGGGGAGCTTGTCGACCCCGGCACGCCCGGGCGGGCCAGCCGGGATCGTCGCCCGGCACTCGACCCCGCCCATCGCAATCGAAAGCGAGTGCGATCGTTTCTGCACCACTGCCGTTGAAGAGGTTTGATCATGGGCCGCACCTTCCAGATCCTGGCTGAGATCCGCGAGCGGAGGCTGTTCCGGATCTTCGTGTCGTACCTCGCGGGTGGGTGGGTGGTCCTCGGGGTGATGGACCAGCTCATCGACCGGGGCTACTTCCCGGAGCTTACGTTCCGGGTGGCCTTCATCTGGTACCTGGTGGGGATCCCCGCGTGTCTCCTGCTGGGCTGGAACCACGGGGAGAGGGGGAAGCAGAAGGCGCCCCCGTCCGAAGTGGCGCTCCTCGCCTGTCTGGCCGTCCTCGCCGCGGTGCTGAGCGCGATCCCGGTGTCGGAGCACATGCGAGGCGTTCGCAAGGTGGCCGCGGCCGAGAGCGGGCTCGACCTGCGCCGGCTGGGGGTGATGTACTTCAGCGACCAGAGCCGGGACCGCGGACAGGAACACCTCGCCGACGGTCTCACGGAGGACCTGATCGCGGAGCTCGAGCGGGTGTCGGCGCTGGACGTGGTCACCCGGAACGGCTCGGCCCAGTTCCGGGGCACGGACGTTTCCGCGGACAGCGTGGCGCGCGCCCTCGGGGTCGGTACCCTGGTGAGCGGGTCCGTGGAACAGGTCGGCGACCGCCTCCGGGTGAACGTCCGGCTTCTGGACGCGAGCGGCGCCGAGTTCCGCCGGGCCAGCTTCGAGCGCCCCGCGGCCGAGGTGACCGCCCTGCGCACCGACCTGGCGGAGGAGACTTCGCGCTTCCTCCGCGAGTGGCTGGGCGAGGAGGTCCGGCTGCGGAACCGGAGGTCCGGAGCCGAGAACCCGGGGGCCTGGGCCCTCGTCCAGCGCGCGGAGAAGGCGCGTAAGGACGGCGAGGCCCTGCTCCGCGACGGCGACCGCGCCGGGATGGACCGGCAGTTCCGGCGCGCCGACGAGCTCCTGGGGCAGGCCGAGACGCTCGACTCCCGGTGGGCGGAGCCCGTGCTGCTTCGCGGCCACGTCGCCCACCGCCGCGCCCGCCTGGCCCAGGGTCCGACGGACCGCCTCCGGTGGATCTCCGTGGGAACGGAGCATGCCGAGCGCGTGCTGGGGCGCGAGCCGAGGAACGCCCGCGCACTGGAGCTGAGAGGGCTGCTGCGGTACTGGCACTACCTCCAGGACGTCACGCCGGATCCGAAGGAGCGGGAGCGGCTGCTGCAGGGCGCCCGCGAGGACCTGGAAGCGGCGGTACGGGCCGATCCTTCGCTTGCGGGGTCGCACAGCGCCCTCAGCCACCTCTACTACCAGTTCGACGACGTGACCGGGGTCGTGCTCGCCGCCCGCAGGGCGTACGAGGAGGATGCGTACCTGGACGCGGCCAACGAGGTGCTCTGGCGCCTCGTAACCGGCCTCTACGATCTGCAGCAGTTCACGGAGGCGCGGCGCTGGTGCTCGGAGGGGGTGCGTCGCTTCCCGGGCGACCACCGCTTCACCGAGTGTCAACTCCTGATGATGACCACCCCCGAGGTCGCTCCGGATGTGGGCCGCGCGTGGTCGCTGGCGGACCGGCTGGCGTCCGTCGCCCCCGAGCCGCGGCGCGTACACGAGGCGCTGAAGGGGCGGATCCTCGCCGCGGGCGCCATCGCGCGGGCGGGGATGCCCGACAGTGCCCGGGCGGTGCTGCAGCGTACCGAGCAGCGACTGGACCACACTGTGGATCCGAACTTCGAGCTGCTGATCCTCGCGGCGCACATGCGGGTCATCGCGGGCGACGAGGACGGTGCGATCCGGGCGCTGAGACGGTATGCGGCTGTCAACCCGACGCACGGGTTCGAGCACAACTGGTGGTGGCACCCGCTGCGGGCGGACCCCCGCTTCCGCGAGCTCGCGGGGCAGGGCGGACACGGGGAACACCACCACTGAGCTCCGCTGGACGGCCGACGGCGGGGCCGCGTACATTGCGCGGTCCCGCCGTTCGCTTGTCCCGACGCTCGCCGAGACCCCGTGCCCCGCATCCCCGAAGCGCTCCGCAACTACGCCCGCGACGCCGCGGGCGCCTTCCGCCTCGCGCCGGTCGAGATCGTCCTCGGGCTGGTCGCGGCCCTCTCCTTTTCCGTGTTCCTGCGCCGCGAGGAGATGGACGGGTGGGCGCGGATCGCCGTCCCCGCCGCGCTCGCCCTGCCGCTGGTGTTCGGGGTGAGCGTCCTGCGCGCGAGGGGCGTCGTGGACGACGCGATGCGCTGGGGCGGCACGGCGCTGGTCGTCGTCGGGGCGGCGGCATACGGCGCGCTGGTCTTCGATCCGGAGCTGGACCGGGAGGCGTGGCGCTTCGCCTCCCTTCTCGGAGCTGCCTTCCTGGCCCTGTCGCTCGTCCCCGCCGTCGGGGTCTCAGACCCGGAGCGGAGGCGCGCGGAGTTCTGGCGCTTCAACACCCTCCTGCTGGCGCGCATCGTCGGGGTGGTGGCGTACGGGCTGGCGCTGTTCGCCGCGCTCGCCGGCGCCGTCGCCGCGGTGTCCTCGCTGTTCGAGCTGAAGACCCCGGAGCACCTGTACCAGGACCTGTTCGGCGCCGTCTTCTTCGCGCTGGTGCCATGGGTGGTGGCGGGCGGGATCCCGGAGCTGGTCGCCGGGCCCCCGGGCGAGGGCCGCGCCCCCCGCGCCGTGCGGCTGCTGGGGCGGTACCTGTACGCCCCGGTGCTCGTCGTCTACCTGGCGATCCTCCTGGCCTACGCCGTCAAGGTGGTGGCGACCGGGGGGATGCCGAAGAACCTCCTCTCGCCAATCATCCTCCTGGCCGGCTTCTTCGGCTTCCTGGGCTCGCTCTTCCTGGAGCCCCTCCGCCGCGACCCGGAGCACACGGGCGTGGCGCGGCTGGTCCGCGTCTTCCCGGCGCTCCTCCTGGTGCTGCTCCCCCTCGCCGTCCGTGCCGTCTGGGTCCGCATGGACGAGTACGGGTGGACCGAGTTCCGCTACCTGCGCTTCGCCCTGCTCCTGGCGCTCGCGGCGCTCGCGATCCTGGGCGTCGTGCGGCTGGTCCGCCGGCGGGAGCCGCTCCTCCTGCTCGTCCCGGTGGTCCTCGGCGCGACGCTGCTCCTTTCCGCGGTGGGGCCGTGGGGCGCGTCCGCGGTGTCCCGGCGGAGCCAGGAGACGCGGCTGCGCGAGGGGCTGCGGCAGGCGGGACTGCTGGAGAACGGACGGTACGCGCGGCCGCTCCCTCCGCCCGATTCCATCGACCAGCCGCACGGCGACACGGGGAGGACGATCCCGCAGCCGCTGCACGGACAGATCACGGGCGCCGTGACGTACCTGTTCGAGTCGCACGGACCCGAGTCGCTGCGCGACGTGTTCCCGAGCGGCCTCTCCCGCTACCAGGACGGCTGGCGGCTCGCGGCGGCGCTCCCCATCCGGCCCGGCTGCGCTCCCGGCCAGGAGCCGCAGGGGATCCACCTCCACCTCCCCGGAGGAGCAGCGGTCCCGGGGCTCGTCGGCGGCACGCTGTACCGGCTGGAGCGCAGCGGCCGTCGCGACGCGCCCGAGCCGGGGATGGGCGGTGTCCAGCTGCAGCTCGGCGAGACCGACGTGCAGGTGCACTCGCTTGCTCCGGAGCGCTGGACCGCGCGCGTGGAGCTCGGCGGCGTGGTCGAGCGTGTCGCCGCCCGCGGGCGTGGCGACTGCGGGTCGGCGGCTCGCTTCGGCTCCGACGTGCTTTCGCCCGCGGAGGCGGTGTACCCGCTCATGGACCAGGCCGGGCGCGCGCGCGGGCAGCTCGTGCTCACCCAGCTCGCCGCGGCGCGGCGGTCGCCGGACCCGCGCACCCGCGCCGCCACGGGGCCCTTCCTGCTGGAGAGCGTCTCGGGCCTGGTGATCGTCACAGAGTAGCCCGTCTTGACTTTCGTCTCATCTGGACGCAGTTTCCGTCCAGGTGAGACCTTCTGCATGGAGGCGGGCGATGTCGGTGGATCCGGAAAAGGTGGCCGAGGTCATGGGCGGGGACGAGGTCCTGTACGAGCACGTCCGCAGCACGGCCGACCTGCAGCGGGTCGTAGCGGAGGGGCTGCCCGTCGGTGCGCTGGACCGCACCGTCCAGTACGTCGCGGGGAGCAGGCGGGCCGCCGCGGTGCTCCGCGACCGCATTGTCCCGCGCGCGACGCGCGCCCGGCGCACCCGTCTGCGCCTGGCGGAGAGCGAGCGCGTGGAGCGCCTGGCCCGCCTGATGGCGCTCGCGGAGCACGTGTGGGAGGGCGCCGACGATGCGCGCGAGTTCCTGGCCGCGCCGCACCCCATGCTGGACGGCCGGTCGCCGCTGGAGATGGCCGAGACCGAGCTGGGCGCGCGTCGCGTGGAGCGGCTCCTCATGAAGCTGGAGTACGGCCTCCCCGTCTGATGCCCACCGTCTACCGCGTGGCCAAGGCCCGGTACCCGGTGTTCGACGGCACGGGGGCGTACCTGGAGGGCGGCCGGTGGAACTCCCCCGGCCGCCCCGTCGTGTACGGCTCCACCTGCCTGGCCGGCTGCCTGCTGGAGATCCTGGTGCACGCCGGCCGGCTCCAGAAGGTCCCGGGCGCGCACCACTGCGCCCGCGCGGAGATCCCGGACGATCTCCCCGTAGAGGTGGTGGACGAGGCGCGGCTCCCCGGGTGGGAGCTGGAGGAATCCTCCTCCGCCCGCGCGTACGGCGACGCCTGGCTCGCCGAGGGGCGCACTGCGGTGCTCTCCGTCCCCGCCGCCGCGGCGCGCCCCCTGGGCCGCAACCTCCTCCTGAACCCGGCCCACCCGGACTACCCCCGCATCCGCGTCCACGCGCCCGCGCCGATCTCCTGGGACGCTCGCCTCTTCCGCGTGTGACGGCGGCCACCCGCGCCAGCTTGACAATCCTCCGGGGCGGGCGGCAGTTTCCCCCCATGAGCACCGACCTCCAGACCGACCGCGAGCAGGAGCTGCTGCAGCGGTTCCGCGCCGGGCAGCGGCTCGCCCTCGCCCGCGCCATCTCCATCGTCGAGAACGGACAGACCGGCTTCGAGCGCATCCTCCACGAGCTGCACGGCGACCTGGGGCGCGCGCAGCGGATCGGGATCACCGGGCCGCCCGGGGCGGGGAAGTCCACCCTCACCTCCAAGCTCACGGGGGAGTTCCGCAGGCTGGAGGAGCGCGTGGGGATCGTCGCCGTGGACCCGTCCTCGCCCTTCACCGGCGGGGCGCTCCTGGGCGATCGGATCCGGATGAACAACCTGGCCACCGACCCGGGCGTCTTCATCCGCTCCATGGCCGCGCGGGGCTCGCTGGGCGGGCTGGCGACCACCACGAACGAGGTGGCCGACCTGATGGACGCCTACGGGTGCGACCGGGTCCTCCTGGAGACGGTGGGGGTGGGGCAGTCCGAGCTGGAGATCGCGGAGACGGCCGACACCACGGTGGTGGTGCTCGTCCCCGAGTCGGGCGACTCCATCCAGGCGATGAAGGCCGGGCTGATGGAGATCGCCGACGTCTTCGTGATCAACAAGGCCGACCGCCCCGGGGCCGACCGCCTGGCGCAGGAGATCGAGGTGATGCTCCACATGCGCCTGGGCGAGGCGGCCCCCGCCGCGGCCGGGCACCACGGCGTCTCGCTGAAGACGGTGGGGAAGGCGGCCCGGGAGCGCTCCCGCCAGGCGGCGCAGGAGGGAGGCGGATGGGCGATCCCCGTCCTCAAGACGGTGGGCCAGTCCGGCGAGGGCGTCGACGAGCTGGTCCGAACCCTCGACCGGCATGCCGTGTATCTACGGGAGAGCGGGGAGCTGTCGCGGCGCCGGCAGCGGCGTCTCGCCGAGCGCGTCCGGGCGGTCGTGGACCGGGACATGAAGAAGCGCGCCTGGGTCGACGGACGCGGTGACGAGATCCTCGATGAATCGCTCCCCGCCCTGGAGTCCGGCGCGGAGTCGCCCTACACCGTCGCGGCGCGGATCGTGCGAGCGATGGGCCTCGAAACCCAGCGAAGGACCGAGACATGAGCTCGATCGACTACGGCGTCTCGCCGGACGCGCTCCTGGAGCGCATCGCGGAGAAGGAGCGGGAGATCGCGGCGCTCAAGGAGAGCCTCCGCGCGTGGGACGCGGCGTACGAGCGCACCCCCAAGCGCGCCCTGAACCGCGGCGGGCCGGAGCGCGGCGCCGACCCCGCCGACGACCCGGTGCACACCAGCATCTCCGGCGCCCCGGTGAAGGCGCTGTACACTCCGCTCGACCGCCCGGACACCGGCGCGGAGGAGGCGGAGTTCTACAACGAGAAGCTCGGAGTCCCGGGCGAGTTCCCCTTCACCCGCGGGCCGTACGGCACCATGTACCGGACCCGGCTCTGGACCATGCGCCAGTTCGCCGGCTTCGGGACCGCGGAGGAGACCAACGCGCGCTACCACTTCCTCCTCAAGCGGGGGCAGACGGGGCTCTCGGTGGCCTTCGACTTCCCCACGCTGATGGGGTACGACTCCGACCACCCGCGCTCGCTGGGCGAGGTGGGGAAGTGCGGGGTGGCGATCTCGTCGCTGGACGACATGGAGACGCTGTTCGCGGGGATCCCGCTGGACCAGGTCTCCGTCTCCATGACCATCAACGGGCCGGCGATCATCCTCTTCTGCTTCTACATGGTCGCGGCCGAGAAGCAGGGGGTGCCGTTCCACAATCTCCGCGGCACCGTCCAGAACGACATCCTCAAGGAGTACCAGGCGCAGCACGCCTGGGTGTACCCGCCGGAGCCGGCGCTCCGCCTGGTGATCGACATGTTCGAGTGGGCGTCAAAGAACGCTCCCAAGTACAACCCGATCTCCATCTCCGGCTACCACATCCGCGAGGCCGGCTCCACCGCCGGGCAGGAGCTGGCGTACACGCTCCGCAACGGCTTCGAGTACGTGGAGCGGGGGATCGAGCGCGGGCTGGACGTGGACGACTTCGCGCCGCGGCTCTCCTTCTTCTGGGACGTCCACAACGACTTCTTCGAGGAGATCGCCAAGTTCCGCGCCGGGCGCCGGATCTGGGCCCGTCAGCTGCGCGACAAGTACGGGGCGAAGAACCCGGAGTCGTGGCGCCTGCGCACGCACGCGCAGACCGCGGGGGTGACGCTGACCGCGCAGCAGCCGGAGAACAACATCGTCCGGGTGGCCTACCAGGCTATGGCGGCGGTGCTCGGCGGGACGCAGTCGCTGCACACCAACTCCATGGACGAGACGCTGGCGCTCCCCAGCGAGAAGGCGGTGCAGATCGCGCTCCGCACGCAGCAGATCCTGGCGTACGAGACCGGCGCGGCCAGCACCATCGACCCGCTCGCCGGCTCCTACTACGTGGAGGCCCTGACCGACCGGCTGGAGGCCGAGGCGGAGGAGATCTTCGCGCAGGTGGACAAGCTGGGCGGCGTGGTGCCGGGGATCGAGGTCGGCTACTTCCAGCGGGAGATCGCCCGCTCGGCCATGCGCCAGCAGATCGAGATCGAGAACGCCGATCGCGTCATCGTGGGCGTGAACGAGTTCACCGTGGAGGGCGAGGAGATCGAGATCCCGCTGCTCAAGATCACGGAGGAGGCGGAGCTGCGGCAGCGCGAGCGGATGGCCGCCATGCGCGCCCGCCGCGACCAGGGCGAGGTGGACCGCACCCTGAAGGCGCTGCAGGACGCGGCCCGCAGCGGCGAGAACGTGGTCCCCGCGATGCTGGACGCCGTGCGGGCCTACGCCACACTGTACGAGATCCGCTACGCGATGGAGGAGGTCTTCGGCGCGTACCAGGAGCCGGTGTTCTTCTAGGGTGGCATCATGGCGCAGACCGCGGCGTCCGTGGCCGTTACGGCCGATGAGCTGCTCCGGATGCCCGACGACGGGCTCCGGCGCGAGCTCGTGCGCGGGGAGCTGCGGGAGATGACGCCGGCCGGGTACCGGCACGGGAGCGTGGCGATGCGGATCGGGTCGCACCTGCACGTGCACGTCGAGGCGAACGACCTCGGCGTGGCGTTCGCGGCCGAAACGGGCTTCCGTCTCGAATCCGCCCCGGATACGGTACGCGCCCCTGATGCTGCGTTCGTTCGGAAGGAGAGGGTCGACGCGACGGATGACCCGGAGGGGTTCTGGCCCGGCGCACCCGACCTCGCGGTCGAGGTCGTGTCCCCGGGAGACTCGTTCGGCGAGGTCGAGGAGAAGGTGTTCGACTGGCTTGCGGCCGGATGCCGGATGGTCGTGGTCGTGAATCCCCGGAAGCGCACGGCGACCGTCTACCGCTCCCGCAGCGACATCGTCGTGCTCACGGAGGACGACGAGCTGGACGGGCGGGACGTGGTCTCCGGCTGGAGGCTGCCTGTCCGCGAGATCTTCGCGTAGCTCTTCAGCCGTCGTGAGCGGGCCGTCTGAATTCGAGAGACTTTATGAAGCTGCGTGTCGTTGTCCACGAGGCCGACGAGGGCGGATACTGGGCTGAGGTTCCGGGAATCCCGGGCTGCGCCACGCAGGGTGAGACGTTTGAGGAGCTTCTCTCAAACCTCTACGAAGCTGTGGAGGCGTGCCTATCCGTGGAGATCGAGGAGCCCAGCACGGAGAGTGGATCGCGAATCGTAGAGATCGCGGTGTGAAGCCGCTCTCAGGAATCTCCCTGCCTGTCCACGGCAACCGTCCACTGAAGCTCGGGCTTCAGCGCCACCTGATGAAGATCGCCGGCATCGAGGAAGAGGATCTCTGACTCGGTGCCGGTTCGTTTCTGCCCCTCGCCGACTCCCTCATGACTCCTCCCGATCTCCCGCTCGTCGCCCGCGCCAGGGAGCACGGCGGTCGCACTGCGGTCGTCGCGCCGGAGGGCACTTTCACGTACGCCGACCTCCTGGACGCCTCTGCCCGTGTGGCGTCCGCGTTGCTCGGGGGGAACGCCGACCTCGCCGAGGCGCGCGTCGCCTTCATCGCCCCGCCGGGCTGGCACTACGTCGCCGTCCAGTGGGGGATCTGGCGCGCCGGGGGGATCGCCGTCCCGCTCGCGGTCTCCCATCCGCCCGCCGAGATGCAGTACGTGATCCGCGACGCCGACGCCTCGGTCGTGGTGGCGCACCCCGAGTTCGCCGGGACGGTGCGCCCGCTGGCGGCGGAGGACGGGCGGCGGTTCCTCCTGACCACGGACGCGCTCGCCGCCGAGCCGGGGCCGCTGCCGGCACTCGAGGAGGGGCGGAGGGCGATGATGGTCTACACCAGCGGGACCACCGGGAAGCCCAAGGGCGTGGTCACCACGCACGACAACATCCGGGCGCAGGTGGTCTCGCTCATCGACGCGTGGGGCTGGACCGCCGACGACCAGATCCTTCTCGTCCTCCCCCTCCACCACGTGCACGGGATCGTGAACGTCCTCACCTGCGCGCTCTGGGCGGGGGCCACCTGCGAGATCCTCCCGGGGTTCGACGCGGACGCGGTCTGGGAGCGGATCGAGGCGGGGGAGCTGACGCTCTTCATGGCCGTGCCGACGATCTATCGGAAGCTGGTGGCGGCGTGGGAGGCGGCCGATCCGGACCGGCAGCGCAGGATGTCGGAGGGGTGCGCCCGGATGCGGCTGATGGTCTCGGGCTCGGCGGCGCTCCCGGTGCAGACGCTGGAGCGCTGGCGCGAGATCAGCGGCCACACCCTGCTGGAGCGCTACGGGATGACGGAGGTCGGGATGGCGCTCTCCAACCCGCTGCACGGGGAGCGCCGCCCGGGGTTCGTGGGGAAGCCGCTCCCCGGGGTGGAGGCGAGGCTGGTCGACGAGGACGGTGCACCGGTCGAGCCCGGCACGCCGGGGGAGATCGAGGTGCGGGGGCCTAGCGTCTTCCTGGAGTACTGGCGCCGCCCGGAGGGCACGGCGGAGTCCTTCCGCGACGGCTGGTTCCGGACGGGGGACGTGGCGGCCGTCGAGGACGGCTACTACCGCATCCTGGGGCGTCGGAGCGTGGACATCCTCAAGACGGGCGGGTACAAGGTGTCCGCGCTGGAGATCGAGGAGGTCCTGCGGACGCACCCGGACGTGGTGGAGTGCGCCGTCGTGGGAGTGGAGGACCCCGACTGGGGGGACCGGATCTGCGTGGCGGTGGAGGTGCGGGATGGCGCGGCCCTCACGCTGGAGGGGCTGCAGGGGTGGGCTCGGGAGCGGCTCGCCCCGTACAAGCTCCCGCGGGACCTGCGGATCGTAGCCGCGCTACCGCGGAACGCGATGGGGAAGGTGACCAAGCCGGACGTGGCGAAGCTCTTCGCGCCCTGACCGGCGCTCCGCACCCGGCAAAGGCCCCGCGGGCGAGTTCCCTGCGGGGCCTTTTCCTTTTGTAGCTGCCGGCTCAGGCCGGGCGGGGTGCTGCTGGGCGATGCCTGCGGAAAAGCAGTCGGAGGCCGGATACGACTCTTGCGACCCCCACGTAGTCGGCCACGCGCCAGGCCGCGAGGAGGAGGAGCTGGAGCGCGATGATGCGGCCGTCGAACTGCCAGGTGGCGATCCCCGAGAGGATGAGGTTCAGGTTCAGCAGGATCGCCCCCACCGCCGCGGGCACCACCAGGAGCCCGCTGAAGAAGGCGAGCGCCACCGCGACCTCCGCCAGGGGGATCCCCACGCTGAGCCAGCGGTCGGCCCCGACGTCCAGCAGGGCCTGCGCGACGTGCCGGTAGGCGGGGAGGGGGGTCTGCGTGAAACCACCGGCAATGGCGTCCAGCATGCCATGCATCTGATTTTCGGTCAACCACCCTCCCTGAACCTTCGCCATCCCGAACTGGAGCCAGATGGAGCCCAGGTAGAGGCGCAGCGCCAGCCAGAGCGGCGAGGCGAGACGGCTGGAGAAGGGCCAGGCGAGGATGTGGCGAACCCGCCGTTCGTGTGCAAGCATCGGGTTACCTCCTGCAGTGGAAAGGAAACAACACCCACTGCAAGTGTAGCCGTCAGGCCGACGCGAAACAGCAGGGAATTCCCGGAACATTGGTCGGGAAGCTGCCGATCTTTGCCGAGGTTTCACCTGTGCGTTTCCCCGCCGTCCGGTGGGGAATTCCCCGCGCGGCTCTCCAATGGGAGCTACGCCGCAGTCCTCCCGTCCGGGAGCCCGAGGGACGGGAGCCCTGTGGGCCTCAGCCTCTGCACCACCCCCGCCAGCGCGAGCGCCCCCTCCTCGCCCCGCGGTCTTCCCACCACCTGCAGCCCCACCGGGAGGCCGTCCGCGTCCAGCCCTGCCGGAACCGACGCCACCGGGAGGCCCGTCATGCTCAGCACGAACGTCGGGGCGATCCAGTCCACGTACGTCTCCATCTCCCGGCCGCCGACGGTGCGCGGGAAGTTCTCGACCACGGGGAAGGGCGGGACCGCCATCGTGGGCGTGAGCAGGTGGTCGAAGCGGCGGAAGAGCGCGTGGAACTCTTCCCGGATCCGCCGACGCGCCTGCTCGGCGGCGCCCAGCTCCTCCACGGTGGTGCTCAGCCCGGCGCGTAGGTTGTTGGCGACGTTGGTCCCGAAGCGGTCCAGCTTGTCCAGGTGCGGGTGGAGCATGGAGACGAACCACAGCCCCCGGAGCGCCAGGAACGCCCTGCGCGCATAGGCCAGGTCCAGGTCGACCACCTCCACGGTTGCGCCCGCCGACTCCAGCGCCAGCACCGCCTCCCGGCAGACCCGCTCCACGTCCGCGTCGATCCCGATCCCCGCGATGTCCGGGCAGTAGGCGACGCGCAGCCCCTGCGGGTCCGCCTCCCGCACGGCCGCGACGAAGTCGCGCCCCGCCACCGGCTGCGCGAGCGGCGACAGGTCGCTCGGACCGGCGATGGCCTGCAGGGCGAGCGCCACGTCCTCGGCGGTGCGCCCCATGGGCCCGGTGACCTGCATCGTGTCCCAGAGGTAGTCGCTGGGGACGGTGGGGACCAGGCCGACGGAGGGGCGGATCCCCACGACCCCGCAGAAGGAGGCGGGGATGCGGAGCGACCCCCCCAGGTCCGTCCCCTCGGCCAGCGCGATCATCCCGGACGCCAGCCCGCACGCGCCGCCCCCGGTGGAGCCGCCCGCGCTCCGCTCCGGGTCCCACGGGTTGCGGGTGCGGCCGAAGACCTCGTTGAAGGTGTTCCCCCCCGCCGCGAACTCCGGGCAGTTGGTCTTCCCCAGCACGACGGCGCCCGCCTCGCGGAGCCGCCGGACCACCAGCGCGTCCTCCGGCGGGACGTGGTCGGCGAAAAGCGGCGAGCCGAACGTGCAGCGCAGCCCCCCCACCTGGGTCACGTCCTTGATCCCCACGGGGAGCCCCGCCAGGATCCCGACGTCCTCGCCCCGCGCGAGCCGCCGCTCCAGCGCGCGCGCCTCGTCGTGCGCCCGCGGGTCGAGCGTGACGACGGCGTTGAGCGTCGGGTTCAGGCGCTCCACACGCTCCAGGCACGCGTCCAGCACCTCCACGGGCGACAGCTCCCGGGCGCGGACCCGCCGGGCCAGCTCGTGGGCGGGGAGAAGGGCGACCGACTCGTCGTGCGGCGCCGTCATGCCGGGTCGGGGAACCGGCCCGCGTGCTCGCGGATCCATTCCGACGCCGCCTCCGCGCGGCTCAGCTCCCTTCCCTCCGTTTCGCGGACCTCCCGCCGGTACCGCTCGATGGAGCACACCTGCTCCACCATGCGCGCCCGGAACGCGTCGCTCGCGTCCAGGAACTGCACGCCCACGCAGTAGTGGTCCGCCTCGGGCTCGCAGTGCACCACCCGCGCGCGTGCCTCGAACGGCGGCTCCACCTCGGGGATGCGGATCTCGACCGTCGTCCCGAGGACGGCGGGGTCGTCGGACACGAAGGCCAGGCCGCCGAAGCTCACGTTCACGCCGCGCCGCTCCGCGCGGGCATTCTGCCGGACCGTCCGCACCTCGATGGGGACGTCCGCGGTGTGCCGGATGAACTCGCGCTGCGGGTTGGCGCGAGCGCTCACGGGTTCGCCGGCCACTGCCCGTCGAACGCCACCACTCGCGCGAAGGCCGCCTCGCCGCCCTGGAACTTCCAGGGGAAGCAGCCGATCACCAGGCGCCGGTTCTGGATCTCCGGCGCGCTGATCTCGCCGCCCAGGTTCTCGATGTGCATGCAGTTGTGGATGAACAGCTTGTTGTGCGTGAGCTGGTAGTCCTCGTCCGGGAAGAGCTTCGCCACCGCTTCCGGCCCCCCGAACTTGGCCTCGGCCTTCGCCCGCACCCGGTCGCAGTGGCCGTGCATCCCCTTCCCCAGGAAACGGCCGATGGGGAGGTCCATGGGGTGGTCGGTGGAGACCACGTCCACGCCCCAGATGTGGATCTCCTTCTCGCGCAGCCACGGCACCATGTCCGGGTGCGCGCCGGGGTGCATGTGGATGTACTTCTCCTCGTCCGCCGCGTCGCCCCACTGCGCGTAGCGGTGCCACCCGGTGTGCAGGATGAGGATGTCACCCTTCCGCACCTCCACCCGGTCCTCGATCATCTTGGGGGTGTAGACCGCCAGCTCGTCCATCTCGTCGGTGAGGTCCACCACCACCCCGGGGCCGCACAGCCACTCCAGCGGGATCTGGTCGATGGTCATCCCGTTCGTGACGAAGTGGCGCGGCGCGTCCAGGTGCGTCCCCATGTGGTTGGAGGTCATGATGTACTGCGCGTTCACGCCGTGCTCGGCCTTGCGCTTGATGTACTTCACCTCGAACGGCGGGTAGTACGGCCAGAACGGCGCCTGCTCGTTCAGCGGCTGGGACAGGTCGTACATCTTCATCGGACCTCCGGGGTCTTGTGGTCGGGAGACGGGGAGCGGGCGCGCTCGAAGGCGCGGGGAAGCACGCGCCGGACGAGGACCTCGGCAAGGCGGCGGCGGTAGTCGGCGGAGGCGTGGATGTCCGAGGGCGGATCGATCTCGTGCCCCACGGCGTCGGCGGCGGCGCGGACGGCCTCCTCCGTGGGCTCCCCTCCGGTCAGCACCGCGGCCGCCTCCAGCGCCAGCACCGGCCCGCCGCCCACGCTCAGCAGCGCGATCCGGGCGTCGGCGCAGCGCCCGCCGTCGTCCAGCGTGACGGTCGCGGCCACCCCCGCGAGGGCGAAGTCGCCGTGCCGCCGGGCGATCTCGTCGAAGGCCCAGCCGGTCCGCGGGGCGGGGGCGGGGATCTCCACCTGGGTGAGGATCTCCTCCGGCTCCAGCGCAGTCCCGAACAGGCCGGTGAAGAACTCCTCCGCGCGGACCGTGCGGCCGCCGCCGGGGCCGTGCAGACGGAAGCGGGCGTCCAGCGCCAGCATCACCGCCGGGACCTCCGCCGCCGGGTCGGCGTGGGCGATGCTCCCCCCGAGGGTGCCCCGGTTGCGGATCTGCGGGTGCGCGACCCAGGGGAGCGTCTCGGCGAGGAGCGGAGCGCCGCGGGCCACCATCTCGCTCCGCTCCGCGGCCCGCTGGCGCGCCATCGCCCCGATCCGGACGAGACCGTCGGCCTCGCGGACGTAGTCGAGCTCGCCCACGCCGCCCAGGTCGACGAGCACCGCGGGCTGCGCGAGGCGGAAGTTCATCGCGGGGATCAGGCTCTGGCCGCCCGCCAGGAGCTTCGCGTCGTATCCGTGCCGCACGAGGAGCTCCAGCGCCTCCTCGACGGTCCCGGGGCGGTGGTACTCGAACGGAGCGGGCTTCATGCGGGATCTCCGCCCGGACGCGGGGCCGGCTCCGCCGCCGAAGGCGCCTCGCCCGGCGGCTCCGCGACCCCGGGCTCCAGGGCCGGGGCGCCCGCCAGGCGCGCCCGCAGCTCCTTGCTGAGGGCGTCCAGTCCCAGCTTCGTCATCATCTTCGCCACCTGGTCGATCAGGCGCTGGCCGATCCCGGCCACCTTGCCGCCCACCTGCAGGTCGGCGCGGTAGCGCATGACGGTGGACCCGTCCTCCACCTCCAGCAGCGCCACCGACGCCGCGCCGCGGGTGAAGCCGACGGGGCCGCTGCTGTCCACCTGCATCACGTAGCTCTCCGGGGGGACCCGGTCCTGCAGCGCGACCGAGAGCTTCCACTCCGCGGCCGTGACCGGGCCCACGCCCACGCGGATGGAGCCCTCGTAGGCGCCGTCTCCGACCAGGACCAGCTTCGCCGCGCCGGGCATGGCCTTCGACAGCACGTCCGGGTCCTGCAGGAGCTGGTACACGATCTCGCGCGGCCCGTCGAAGACGTATTCTCCCTCTACGATCATCCGGCGGCCTCCTGGAGGTGGGGGGACGTGGCGCGGGCCGCCTCCAGCAGCGTAAAGAGCTGGTTGGGGCTGAGGGGGATCTCGCGGATCTCCAGGCGGTACTCCGGGAGGGCGTCCTCCACCGCCTGGGCGAAGGCGGCGCCCGCGGGGATCGCCCCGGCCTCGCCCACGCCCTTGAGCCCGAGCGGGTTCATGGGGGCGGGCGTCTCCATGTGCGCCACCTCCACCCGGGGGACGTCCATCGCCGTGGGGAGGAGGTAGTCCATGAAGGAGGCGTTGAGGAGCTGTCCGCTCTCGTCGTAGACCAGCTTCTCGTAGAAGGCGTTGCCGATGCCGTGGGCCACGCCCCCCTGCACCTGCCCGTCCACCAGCACCGGGTTGATCAGGCGCCCGCAGTCGTGCACCACCACGTAGCGGAGGACCTTCACCATCGCGGTCTCGGGGTCCACCTCCACCACCACGGCGTGCACACCGCTGGCGGTGCTCCCGTGGTCGGGCCCGAAGTAGGCCGTGGCCTCCAGCCCCGGCTCGGTCCCCGGCTTCACCGCCCCCCGCAGAGGGTTGGCATGGCGCGCCAGCTCGCCCAGCGTCAGGGTGCGCTCCGGGACGCCGCGGACGCCCACCGCTCCACCCGCCACCTCGATCTGCTCCTCGTCGGCGCCGAAGAGGCGGGCGGCCATGGCGACCACCTTGCCGCGCACCGCCACCGCGGCGGCGTGGCAGGCGCTCCCCGCCACCACCGCCCCCCGGCTGGCAAAGGTGCCGGTCCCCCAGCCGAACTCGCGGGTGTCGCCGGTGACGACGTGCACCCGCTCCACCTCCACGTCCAGCGCCTCGGCGACGATCTGCGCGAACGCGGTGTAGTGCCCCTGGCCCTGCGTCCCCAGCCCGGTCGCGACGCGCACCCGCCCGCTCGGGTCCACGGTGACGCGGGCGCCCTCGTACGGCCCGATCCCCGTCCCCTCGATGTACGAGACGATCCCCACCCCCACGTGGCGGCCCTCCGCCCGGAGCCGGCGCTGCTCCTCCCTGAACTCGTCGTAGCCGATCATCCGGGCGGCGGTCTCCAGCGCCGGGAGGTAGTTGCCGCTGTCGTAGTAGAGCGGCGCGAAGTCCTGGTAGAGGATGTCGAAGTTGTGCGGGAAGAGGTCCGCGCCCAGGTAGTTGCGACGGCGGATCTCCACCGGGTCGATCCCCAGCTCGCGGGCCGCGATGTCCAGGAGCCGCTCCATGACGAACACGCCGTGCTGCCGCCCCGCGCCCCGCACCGGGGTCACGATGGTCTTGTTGGTGAAGACCGCCCGGAACTCGCTGTAGTAGCTGGGGACGTCGTACGGCCCCAGGAGGGTGCACTGGCTGTTGATGGGGATGGTGAGGCCGTACGGGTCGTACGCCCCGGCGTCGTGGAGGAAGTGGTCGCGGATCCCGAGGATCTTCCCGTCGCGCGTCAGCGCGATCTCCGCCTCGTGGACCTGCCCTCGCTCCTGGCTGGTGGCGAAGAAGTTCTCGTGGCGGTCCTCCGTCCACTTCACCGGCCGCCCGAGCCGCATCGCCGCCCACGGGACGAGCACCTCCTCCGGGTAGAACATCATGATCTTGGGCCCGAAGCCGCCCCCCACGAAGGGCGCGACCACCCGCACCTGCGACTCCAGCAGCCCCAGCATGCGGGCGAGGCCGTTGCGGATGGGGATCGGCGCCTGCGTGGTGTCCCAGACGGTGAGGTCCTGCGCCTGCGGGTCCCAGCGCGCCGCGACGGCGCGGTTCTCCAGGGCGGCGCCCGCGCCGCGGTCGTAGTGGAAGCGGCGGGAGATCACCACGTCCGCCCCTTCGCGCGCCCGCTCGTAGTCGCCGTGCCGCTGCGCCACGAACGCCGCCATGTTGGTCCCGAAGCGCTCGTGGACGAGCGGCGCGTCCGGCGCGAGCGCGGCCTCCAGGTCCACCACCGCGTCCAGCGGCTCGTAGTCGACGAACACGTCGGCGGCGGCGTCCTCGGCCAGGTACCGGCTTTCCGCCACCACCATGGCGACGGGCTCCCCCACGTGGCGGACCTTGTCCCGGGCGAGGGGCACCTGGGTGGCCTCGTGGAAGACCAGCCCCTCCACCGGCGGCGGGGGGACGAGGAGCGGGCCCGGCTGCCAGTAGTCGCCCAGGTCCTCCGCCGTAAAGACCGCCGCCACCCCCGGGCGCGCGAGCGCGGCCGATGCGTCGATGCCGCGGATGAGGGCGTGGGCGTGGTCGCTCCGCACGAAGGCCACGTGCAGCAGGTCGGGGAGCCGCACGTCGTCCACGAACATCGCGTGCCCGGTGAGGAGCCGACGGTCCTCGTTCCGGAGGACCCGCTCGCCGACGTACCTTCGCGTCATGGCGCGCTCCCGGTCGCGGGTTCCGGCGTGGCCGCCATCCTCCCGGAGGCGAGCAGGACGGCCTCCACGATGTTCTGGTAGCCCGTGCACCGGCACAGGTTGCCGGAGATCGCCTCCCGCACCTCCTGCTCGGTGGGGCCGGGGTTGTCGCGCAGGAAGGGGACCAGCGTCATCAGGAATCCCGGCGTGCAGAAGCCGCACTGCAGCCCGTGCGCGTCGCGGAAGGCCTCCTGGAGCGGGTGGAGCGGACCTTCGGGGCCGGCCGGAGCCAGCCCCTCCACCGTCCCCAGCTCGCCCCCGTCCGCCTGTACGGCGAACATGAGGCACGACCGCACCGCCTCGCCGTCCAGGGTCACCGTGCAGGCGCCGCACACGCCGTGCTCGCACCCGACGTGGGTCCCGGTGAGGCCGATCTCGTGGCGGAGGAAGTCGCTGAGGAGGAGCCGGGGCTCCACGGCGCGCTCGTACGGCACGCCGTTTACGCGGACGGAGATGTCGACGGGGAGGGTCACGTACGCCACGCTCCGTGGGAGGGGCAGCGAAACGCCCGCGCGGTGCTGCGCGGGCGAGGGGTGTGGAAACTAGAGTAGTACGCGCGCTGCGGCGGGGCAAGAAATCTCGTGTCGGGAGAATTCCGCCCGTCGTCCTCCACCGTCCGGCTCGGCTCTCCTGGGCTTGCCCGTCGGTCCGCGCCGGGCGACGTTTGGGGCCGACCGGAGCCTTCGACCGCGACCCGAGAGACCCGTGAAAGCCATCATCTTCGACGCCGGGAACACCCTGGTCTGGCTGGACCACCCCTTCCTCGTGGAGCTCCTGCGCGACCAGGGGGTGGAGGCCACAGAGGAGGAGATCGCCGCCGCCGAGTACGGGGCCAAGCGGGTGCTGGACGAGATGGTCCGCAGCGGGGAGGCGGGCAACGACGAGAGCCGCGGCCGGGTCTTCTTCCGCGAGATCTTCCGGCAGGTGGGCCTCGCCGACGAGCACTTCGCCCCGGTGGCGAAGCGGCTCTACGCCCGCCACGCGGAGCGCAACCTGTGGAGCAACGTCCGGGAGCGCACCGCCGAGACGCTGGAGGAGCTCCGCCGCCGCGGCTACCGCCTGGGCGTCATCTCCAACGCCGACGGCCGGGTGGAGGCGCTGCTGGAGAGCGTGGGGCTCCGCCCGCACTTCGACTTCGTGATCGACTCCGCGCGGGTGGGCATCGAGAAGCCGGACCCGCGCATCTTCCGGATGGGGCTGGAGCGGCTGGGCGTGGCGCCGGAGGACGCGGTGTACGTGGGCGACATCTACGAGATCGACGTGGTGGGCGCCCGCGGTGCGGGGATGGCGGCCGTGCTGGTGGACCCGCTCGGCCGGTGGACCGACCTGGACTGCGACCGGATCGCGGCCATCCACGAGCTGCCGCAGTGGCTGGACCGGACGGCGTGAGCGAGGGTGGCGACCCGCGCTGGTGGGACGGGTACTTCGACCGCGAGTTCGTCCGCATCTACCGGGACTTCCTCACCCCCGAGCGCACCGTGCGCGAGGTGGAGGGGATCCTGGAGATGCTCGACCTGCCGGAAGGTGCCCGGGTGCTCGACCTCGCCTGCGGGTGGGGGCGGCACTCCATCGAGCTGGCGCGCGCCGGGTTCCGGGTCACCGGGGTGGACTTCTCCGAGACGCTCCTGAAGCGGGCGCGGAAGCGCGCCGCGGCGGCCGACGTGGAGGTGGAGTGGGTCCGCGGCGACATGCGGGAGGTCGGGCGGGAAGGGGAGTTCGACGCGGTGCTCTCGCTGTACTCCTCGCTCGGCTACTTCCTCTCGGACGAGGAGGACCTGCGCGTGCTCCGCGGCGCCCGGAACGCGCTCCGACCCGGCGGCCTCTTCCTCCTGGAGACCATGCACCGGGACCACGTCGTCGGCGACTTCGCCGACCGCGACTGGTGGGAGACCGCGGACGGCGCCACGGTGTGGGTGGAGCGCGAGTTCGACGCGGTGGAGGGCGTCAGCCGCGAGTGGCTCCGCTGGCGCAAGGGCGAGGACGCGGGGGAGAAGTTCCACGCGCTGCGAATCCGCAGCGCGACCGAGTGGGACGCGCTGCTGCGCGCGGCGGGCCTGCAGCCGCTGGAGTGGCACGGCGACTGGGAGCTTGCGCCGTTCCTCCACACCTCGGAGACGCTGATCGTGGTGGCCCGGCGGCCCGATTGACCCCTGGTCCGTTGCTTGCCGCTCCCCAGGAGCCCACGTATGTTGTACCGCTTCCCGCGGGGAGCGGGAAGGTGCCGGATCGATTCAAACTCGACCCCCAGAGCGATGCCTGAACGGAAGATCCGCGTCCTGGTCGGAAAGCCGGGGCTGGACGGCCACGACCGCGGCGCCAAGGTGATTGCCGCCGCCCTGCGCGACGCGGGGATGGAGGTGATCTACACCGGGCTCCACCAGACCCCGGAGATGATCGTCAGCGCCGCGATCCAGGAGGACGTGGACGTGGTCGCCATGTCCATCCTCTCCGGCGCGCACATGACGCTCTTCCCGCGCGTGAAGGAGCTGCTGGACGCGGAGGGCGCCGACCACATCCTCCTCACCGGCGGCGGGATCATCCCCGAGGAGGACATGGAGGCGCTCCGGACGCAGGGGATCGGGCGCCTTTTCGGCCCCGGGACCCCCACCTCCGCCGCGGTGGAGTACATCCGCTCCTGGTTCGCGGAGAACGGCCGCGACCGCGAGCTGGCCCCGTCGTGAGCACCGTTGTGGAGGGGGCCCCCGGCGCGGCGCGCGATACGGGGCGGCTGGCGACGCTCACCCGGGAGCTCCAGGCGCTCGAGGCCAAGCTGCGCGAGGGAGGCGGCCCCAAGCGGATCGCCAAGCAGCACGCGGACGGCAAGCTGACCGCGCGCGAGCGGATCGGGCTCCTCCTGGACCCCCGCACCCGCTTCCAGGAGGTGGGGCTCCTGGTCGCCCACGACCGGTACGAGGGGCAGGCCCCGGGCGCGGGGGTGGTGACCGGCTTCGGCACGGTGGCGGGGCGCGAGGTGGTGGTCGTCGCCAACGACGCCACGGTCAAGGCGGGGTCCTGGTGGCCGGAGACCATCACCAAGATGCTCCGGGCGCAGGAGATCGCCATGCGCTGCCGCGTCCCCATCATCTACCTGGTGGACTCGGCGGGGGTGAACCTCCCGTACCAGGGCGGCGTCTTCCCGGGGCAGTACGGCGCGTCGCGCATCTTCTACTACAACTCCATCATGCGGCGCTACCTCAAGGTGCCGCAGATCGCCGCGGTGATGGGCCCGTGCATCGCCGGGGGTGCGTACCTCCCGGCGCTCTCGGACGTGATCCTCATGGTGGAGGGGACCTCCTTCATGGGGCTCGGCGGCCCCAACCTGGTGAAGGGGGCCACGGGGCAGACCACGGATTCGGAGACGCTCGGCGGCGCCTACACGCACAACGCGATTTCCGGCGTGGCCCACTACCGCGTGCGCGACGACCGGGCCTGCATCGGCAAGATCCGCGAGCTGGTGAAGGAGCTTCCGCGCCAGGGAACCTCGCTCCCCCTCCGCGAGCCGGAGCCGCCGGCGCGCCCGGAGCGCGACCTGCACGAGGTGCTCCCGGAGGACCACCGCCAGCCCTACGAGATGCGCGAGGTGCTGCGCTGCATCCTGGACGGCGGCGAGCTGGACGAGTTCCAGGCGGACTACGCGCCGGAGATGATCTGCGGGCACGCCCGCATCGCGGGGATCCCGGTGGGGATCATCGCCAACGCGCGCGGGATGCTCAAGGACCCGCACGGCGGTCGCCCCAAGTTCGGCGGGATCGTATACGCCGACAGCGCGGAGAAGGTGGCGTACTTCATCGAGACGCTGAACCGGCACGGCACCCCCATCCTCTTCCTGCAGGACGTCTCCGGCTTCATGGTGGGGACGGACGCGGAGCACAGCGGGATCATCCGCTCCGGGGCGCACTTCGTGGAGGCCATGGCGACCGCCACGGTGCCCAAGCTGGTGCTGACGCTCAACCACGCCTCTGGGGCGGGGTACTACGCCATGGCGGGGCAGGGCTTCGACCCGGACTTCATCTTCACCTGGCCCACCGGCCGGATGGGGGTGATGGAGGGCGACTCGGCAGTGATGGCGCTCTTCAGCACGCAGCTGGAAGAGCTGAAGAAGGAAGGGAAGCAGCCCGACGCCGAGCTGCAGGCCAAGATCGACGCCGTCCGCGCCGACTACGACCGCCAGCTCGACGCACGGCACGCCGCGGCGCGCGGCTTCGTGGACGCGGTGATCCACCCGGAGGAGACCCGGGCGGCGCTGGGGCTGGCGCTGCGCACGTCCATCAACAACCCGGGGCCGCACCTGGGGGCTTTCGTGCTTCCGCCGCACCTGACGTGAGGAGGTCGGTATGGCCGTCCAGTTCGCCGAGCACTACCGGTTCACCGCTGACGAGTACACCCGCATGGCGGCGGAAGGGATCATCCCACCGGGCGCACGGGTCGAGCTGATCGAGGGGGAGATCATCGAGATGAGCCCCATCGGCAGCCGGCACAACGCTTTCGTCGACCGTGTGACCCGCGTACTCGTCGGAAAGCTGGGTGACGAAGCCATCGTGCGCGTGCAGGGCTCGATTCAGCTCGGCGACCGGGTGGTGCCCCAACCGGACTTCGCGGTCCTCCGTCCACGCGACGACTTCTACGTGGATGCGCTGCCTGGTCCGGCCGACGTGCTGCTCCTGGTGGAGGTCGCCGACAGCTCCCTCGCGTACGACCGCAGCGAGAAGTCCCGGCTGTACGCCCGCTATGGGATTCCCGAGTACTGGCTGCTCGACTTGGTCCAGAACACCGTCCTCGTACACACCGACCCCGGTCCGTCGACGTACCAGCACGTGGAGATCCGGAACCGCGGCGAGACCTGGAATTCACGCTCACTGCCCGGCCTCCGGGTGACCGGCGAAGAGATCCTCGGATAAATGGCCAAAGACAAGATCCGCATCGCCTCCGGGCAGGGCTTCTGGGGCGACCAGCTGGACGCCCCCAAGCAGCAGGTCGAGGGCGGCCCGATCGACTACCTGATGCTCGACTACCTGGCCGAGGTCACGATGTCGATCATGCAGAAGCAGCGCTCGCGCAACCCGCAGGCTGGGTACGCGCGCGACTTCGTCCCGCTGATGGGGGAGATCCTCCCGGCCGTGGTGGAGCGCGGGATCCGCGTGATCGCCAACGCGGGCGGGGTGAACCCGCCGGGGTGCCGCGACGCCGTGGTGGAGGAGGCGCGGAAGGCCGGGCTGGAGGGGCGCGCCCGCATCGGGATGATCACGGGGGACGACATCCTGGACCGCCTCCCCGACCTGCTGGAGCGCGGGGTGGAGCTTCGCAACATGGAGACGGGGGAGCCGCTCTCCACCGTGCTGGACCGGGTGCAGAGCGCTAACGCCTACATCGGCGCGCGGCCCATCGTGGAGGCGCTGCGGCAGGACGCGCATGTGGTCATCACCGGGCGCTCCACCGACACGGCGCTCACCTACGCCCCCATGATCCACGAGTTCGGGTGGTCGTGGGAGGACCACGACCGCATGGCCGCCGGCGTGGTCGCGGGGCACATCAACGAGTGCGGCGCCCAGGCCTCCGGCGGCAACTGCCTGGTGGACTGGCGCAACGTCCGTGACCTGGCCCGCATCGGCTACCCCATCATCGAGGCGTACCCGGACGGCTCGTTCGTGGTCACCAAGCACGAGGGGACCGGCGGCTGCGTGACGCTCCCCGGCGTGAAGGAGCAGCTCCTGTACGAGATGGGGAACCCCAGGAGCTACATCACCCCGGACGTGGTGGCGGACTTCACCACCATCCGGCTGGAGCGTGAGGCGGACGACCGGGTGCGCGTCTACGGCGTGCACGGGGAGCACGCCACTGACCTCCTCAAGGTCAGCATCGCCTACTCGGACGGGTACAAGGCGGTGGGGACGCTGGTGTACGCCTGGCCGGACGCCGTGGAGAAGGCGCAGACCGCCGACCGTGTGCTGCGGGAGCGGCTGGACCGCCTGGGGCTGGAGTTCGACGAGGTGCTGACGGAGTTCGTCGGCTGGAACGCCACCCACGGGCCACTCGCCGGACCCGTCCCCACCGACCTCCCGGAGGTGACGGTGCGCTGGGGCGTGCGCGGGAAGGACCGGGCCGCCGTGGAGCGCTTCACCAAGGAGATCGCGCCGCTGGTGCTCGCCGGCCCCCCGTCGGTCACCGGCTTCGCGGGAGGCCGCCCGGCGGTGCAGGAGATCATGGCGTACTGGCCCGCGCTGATCCCCAAGAGCGAGATCGAGCCGCACCTCCAGGTCGAGGTCGTCACGGCCTGAACCGCGGTGCGACGTGCGAAGTGCGTGAGTGCGAAAGTTGCGCGCTCACGCACTTCGCGCTTTGTGTCCGGGGGCACCGTCGCACCTCGCGCTCACGCATTCACGCACTTTCGTCCATGCGGATCACCTTTCTCGGCACCGCCGCGGCGCGGCCCACCGTCGGGCGCAACGTTTCCTCCCTCGTGGTGCAGCGCGAGGGGGACCTGATGATGTTCGACTGCGGCGAGGGGACCCAGCGGCAGATGATGCGCTACGGGACCGGCTTCGCGCTGCGCGAGATCTTCTTCTCACACCTGCACGCGGACCACTTCCTGGGCGTGATCGGGCTGCTGCGCACCATGGGGCTCCAGGCGCGCGAGGAGCCCATCGACCTATGGACGCCGCGCGGCACCGAGGCGACGCTGAAGGAAGCGGTGGAGCTGGGGGTGGAGCGGGTCCCGTTCGACGTGCGCATCAACGGGCTGGAGCCCGGGGAGGCGGTGGAGCGGGGAGCGTACGCGGTCGTCCCGTTCCGCACGCACCACGGCGGGCGAAGCCTGGGCTACGCGGTGGCGGAGCACGACCGGCTGGGACGCTTCGACGCCGGCAGGGCGCGCGAGATGGGGATCCCCGAGGGTCCGCTCTGGGGGAAGCTCCACCACGGGGAAGCAGTGGAGGTGGACGGGCGCGTCTTCCGCGCGGAGGACGTGGTGGGGCCGCCCCGCCCCGGGCGCCGCGTGGTCTACACCGGCGACACCCGCCCCTGCGCGGCCACCCGCGAGGCGGCGGCCGGGGCGGACCTGCTCATCCACGAAGCCACCTTCGCGCAGGACGAGGCGGACCGCGCACAGGCCACGGGGCACTCCACCGCCCGCGACGCAGCCGAGGTGGCCGCCGGGGCGGGGGTCCTGCGGCTCGCGCTCACCCACTTCTCCCCGCGCTACGCCGACGACCCGCGGCTCCTGGAGCGCGAGGCGCGCGCCGTGTTCCCGGAGGCCATGGCCGCCCACGACGGGCTGACGCTCGAGATCCCGTACCGCGACGGCTGAGGCGCCGTTTCTGACAGCGCGCGCTGTCGGACTGGCGTGACCGGCTCCCCCTTCCTGTCCTTTCGGCGGGCTCCGTCCGGCACGTCGCGTGCAGCGACTCCGCGCCCGTGAGCGCCCCTTGACAGTGTCCGGGCGGCGCCCCAATTTGCCACCTTGTTGGCACTCACTGCACGAGAGTGCTAACAGGCTCTACCAACCCATCCAACGACCGGAGGATCCTGATCTATGGCCACCGCGACAGACGTGAAGGTCAAGCCGCTCTCGGACCGTGTCGTCGTCAAGGCGACGGAAGAGGCCGAGCAGATGCGGGGCGGGCTGTACATCCCCGACACCGCCAAGGAGAAGCCGCAGCAGGGCGAGGTGATCGCCGTCGGCCCCGGCAAGGTGAGCGACGACGGGAAGCGGATCGACCCCGAGGTCAAGGTCGGCGACAAGGTGCTCTACGGGAAGTACAGCGGCACCGAGGTGACCATCGACGGGGAGCAGTACCTCATCCTCCGCGAGTCGGACGTGCTCGCCATCGTCGGCTGAGCGCGCGCCCATACATCGCCGGACAGGCCCAACCCACTCACCAGGAGTTCTGAAGATATGGCAGCCAAGGAGCTTACGTTCAGCGTAGAGGCTCGTACCGCGCTGAAGAAGGGCGTCGACAAGCTGGCCGAGGCGGTCAAGGTCACCCTCGGGCCCAAGGGCCGCAACGTGGTGATCGACCGCAAGTTCGGCTCGCCGCTCATCACCAAGGACGGCGTCACCGTCGCCAAGGAGGTCGAGCTCGAGGACGCGATCGAGAACATGGGCGCGCAGATGGTGAAGGAGGTCGCCACCAAGACCTCCGACCTGGCCGGTGACGGCACCACCACCGCGACCGTGCTCGCCCAGGCGATCTTCCGCGAGGGCCTCAAGAACGTCACCGCCGGCGCCAACCCGATGTCGCTGAAGCGCGGCATCGACAAGGCGGTCGAGAAGGTGATCGGCGAGCTGAAGGGGATGTCGGTGGAGACCGCCGGCAAGAAGGAGATCGCGCAGGTCGGGACCATCTCCGCCAACAGCGACGAGGAGATCGGCAACCTGATCGCCGACGCGATGGAGAAGGTCGGCAAGGACGGCGTCATCACCGTCGAGGAGGCCAAGGGCCTCGAGACGACGCTGGAGACCGTGGACGGGATGCAGTTCGACCGCGGCTACCTGTCGCCGTACTTCATCACCGACCCGGACCGCATGGAGACGGTCCTCGAGGACGCCCTGATCCTCATCCACGACAAGAAGATCTCCTCCATGAAGGACCTCCTCCCGGTCCTGGAGAAGGTCGCGCAGATGGGCCGTCCGCTCCTCATCATCTCCGAGGACGTCGAGGGCGAGGCGCTCGCCACGCTCGTGGTGAACAAGCTGCGCGGCACCCTGAAGATCGCCGCCGTGAAGGCGCCGGGCTTCGGTGACCGCCGCAAGGCCATGCTGCAGGACATCGCCGTCCTGACCGGCGGGCAGGTGATCTCGGAGGAGGTCGGGTTCAAGCTGGAGAACGCCGTCCTCAGCGACCTTGGCCGCGCCAAGCGGATCGTGATCGACAAGGACAACACCACGATCGTCGACGGCGCGGGCGAGAACGAGGCGATCCAGGGCCGGATCAAGGAGATCCGCGCCGCGATCGACAAGAGCACCTCGGACTACGACCGCGAGAAGCTGCAGGAGCGGCTCGCGAAGCTGGCCGGCGGCGTGGCGGTGATCAACGTCGGCGCCGCGACCGAGACCGAGATGAAGGAGAAGAAGGCCCGCGTCGAGGACGCGCTGCACGCGACCCGCGCGGCGGTCGAGGAGGGGATCGTCCCCGGCGGCGGCGTGGCGCTCCTGCGCGCGCAGACCGCGCTCAAGGACTTCCGCATCGAGGACTCGGACGAGAACATCGGCGTCCGCATCGTGGAGCGGGCCCTGGAGGAGCCGATCCGCCAGATCGCGCAGAACGCGGGCGTCGAGGGCTCCATCGTGGTGGCCCGCGTCCGGGAGAACGAGAGCCTGAGCTTCGGCTACAATGCCCGGACCGACGAGTACGAGGACCTGGTGCAGTCCGGCGTCATCGACCCGACCAAGGTGACCCGCACCGCGCTGCAGAACGCGGCGTCCATCGCCGGCCTCCTGCTCACCACGGAGACCGTGGTGGTGGAGAAGCCGGAGCCGAAGTCGGCGGGTGCCGGCGCCGGCGGCGGGATGCCCGGCGGCATGGGCGACATGTACTGAGCCGCGAGGCCCGGTACGGGGCGGCGGCGCGAGCCGCCGCCCTCGCCAGACGGCCCCGCTCCCTCCATGCGAGGGGGCGGGGCCGTTGCTCGTGGGCGTGTCAGGTCCAGAGAGTCGGCACGCCGTACGGCGCAAAGAGCCGGTCGTGCGTCACCAGCGTCAGCCCTTCGGTGAGCGCCTGCTGAAGTACCCACCGCCCGCAGGGGATGTCCCCTGCGGGCGGTGCTGCGCTCCTGGCTGTGGGGCCCTGAAGCGACTCGGTCCAGCCGTGATCAGCAGAGATAAGCCCCGCACGTTGGCTCTACCCAGACGGAGTGCTCGGCGGACGTGGCGCTGGCGCCGCCTGAGGTCACGATGACCCGGAGCGTGAAGGAATAGCTGGCCGTGAGGGTGTACGACTTCGTGGTTGCTCCATTGTACCACGTGCTGCTGCCCTCCGGCTGCTCCTGCCACTGGTAGGTGTACGTCCCGTCGCCTCCGGACGGATTAGCGGTCCAGGTGTGGGATTCGCCCTCGTACACGAGGAAGGGACCGGTGATGGTTACTGCGAGTCCGCCGGACGAGACGCTCACCAGGTGCGTGTCGGAGGCGGTCTGGCCAGCCGAGGTGACCGTCACCCGGAGCTCGAAGGCCGCATCGGACGTGGCGACGCTGCGGGAGTACGAGCTGCCCGTGCCGACCGCCGACCACGTGCCGTTCTGCACCCGGTACTCCCAGTTGTAGGTGTACGAGCCATTCCCACCGGAGGCGTTCGCCTGCCAGGTGTAGGTGCCCGTGGACGTGATCGAAGTGGGTCCGGTGATGTCCGCGCTCACCGGAGGTGCGGACACCAGCGAGTAGAGCAGCCGGTTCGGCGAGTACGAGCCGGCGCTCGTCACCTTCCCCGTGGTCGCGTTGTTGATGATCACGCTCGCGACCGTCGCCGGGGTGGCGGAAGGATCGCTCTGCAGGTACAGCGCGGCCACGCCGGCCACGTGCGGCGACGCCATGGAGGTGCCGTCGATGGTGTGGATCTGCGTGTCGCTCCCGTACCAGGCGGAGGTGATGCTGGAGCCCGGAGCGAAGAGGTCCAGGCAGCTCCCGTAGTTGGAGTACGAGGCCCGCGCGTCGGAAGACGTGGTCGCGCCGACGGTGAGCGCCGCCCCCACGCGCGCCGGGGAGTAGTTGCAGGCGTTCGCGTTGCTGTTCCCCGCCGCGATGGCGTACGTCACCCCCGCGTTGATCGAGTTCTGGACCGCCTGGTCCACGGAGCTGTTCGCCCCGCCGCCCAGGCTCATGTTGGCCACGGCCGGCTTCACGTGGTTCGCGGTGACCCAGTCAATCCCGGCGATCACGCCGCTCCAGGTGCCGGAGCCGGCGCAGTCCAGGACGCGCACGGAGACGAGCGTCGCCCCCTTGGCCACGCCGTACGTCGCGCCGCCCGCAGTGCCCGCCACGTGGGTGCCGTGCCCGTTGCAGTCACTGCCGCTGCCGCCGAACGCATCGTAGCCGAACACGCCGCGGTCGGTGCCGAACGGCCCGTCGAACTCGTTGTGCGAGTAGCGGATCCCGGTGTCGAGGACGTAGACCCTCACCCCCGCCCCCGTCGCGTTGTACGTGTAGGTCCCGTTGAGCGGGAGGCTGCGCTGGTCGATCCGGTCCAGCCCCCAGGTGGCGTTGCTCTGCGTGGCCCCGAGCGTCACCACCCCGTCCTGCTCGACGTAGGCGACGTTCGGGTTGCGGGTCAGCGCGTTCAGCTGCCCCGCGTTCAGCGTCCCGGCGAAGCCGTTCAGCGCCGCCGAGTACACGTACCTGGGCTCCACCCCGGCGACGGCCGCCACCGAGCGCGGGTCGGTTCCCTCCTTCAGCACCACGATGTACGAGCCTTCGATCCCGCCGTTCGCGGCGGCCAGCACCGGCGCCGCTGCAGGAGCAGGTGGGGCGACCGGCGTCTCCTGGTCCGAGCAGGCGGCCAACGCCGCCAGGACCGCTAGGGTGAGCACTCTGATGGTCCGCATTGGCTGTCCTCCACACGAGGGATGATGGTTCGCGCGAGCGCATCGCGCGGGGCGACCGGCCGGCTTATGCCGGCCGGGGACACGAATCTGGCGTCGCAGTTTTTGTCTTTTTAGGCACGCATGCGACATGCGACATTATGTGGTGGTCAGGGCCGGGAACGCAAGAGAGATGATGGGGGCGGGTAGTTGATACACGGGCGGCCACGGGCTATCCTACGTGATGCACCCTGAACCATCGGACCGACCATGCGCGCCAGCGACCGCTTCGCGACCACCCAGACCATGACCACGGGGCTCCCCAGGGGAGGCCGGGTCCGGGTGCGTCCGCGCTGAATGGCAGCGCCGGCACCGAGCGACAAGGCCTCCCACGGGAGGCTTTTTTGTTTGCCCGTATCCGCCGGGGGCTTGTCGTGCGCGGCGGAAGGGCCGAAGTTGCTGGCTCTCCCGACCGGATGCCCCGGTCGGGTGTACCAGACGCCTGGACCTCCGATGGACGATCGACGCGATCCCGCACGCTCGCTGTGGCCCTGGGCCGTGTTCGCCGTGCTGCTCTGCGCGGGGATCGTCCTCTTCTTTCTATACGTGCCGCGCTGACGCAGCCGCTGCGCTCCGCGCTTCCGACGACCGGACAACGACCATGACGACGACGGCTGAACACAGAGACCAGGTCCGCGTGACGCTCCCCGACGGCTCCGTGCGCGAGGTCCCTGCCGGAACGACGGTGCTCGACTTCGCGAAGTCGATCGGCTCCGGGCTCGCGAAGGCGGCGCTCGCCGGAAAGGTGGACGGCAGGATCGTGGACCTCACCAGCCCGCTGGAAAGCAACGCCGAGGTGGAGATCATCACCGAGCGGAGCGCCGAGGCGCTGGAGGTGCTCCGCCATTCCGCGGCGCACATCCTGGCGACGGCCGTCCGCCAGGTGCGTCCGGAGGCGAAGATCGGCTTCGGGCCGGCGATCGAGGACGGCTTCTACTATGACTTCGAGGTAGACCGTCCCTTCACGCCCGACGAGCTCGAGCGGATCGAGGCGGAGATGCAGGAGGTGATCAAGGGGAACGCCCCCTTCGAGCGCCGCGTGGTCTCCGTGGAGGAGGCGCGCGAGCTGTTCGCCGACGACCCGCTCAAGCTGGAGCGCCTGGAGGAGTTCTCGGGCGACGAGACGATCACGGTCTACCGCAACGGCCCGTTCCTGGACCTCTGCCGCGGTCCGCACCTCCCCGGCACGGGGCGGCTCAGGCACTTCAGGCTCCTGAACTCGGCGGGCGCCTACTGGCGCGGCGACGAGAGCCGCCAGATGCTGCAGCGCATCTACGGCACGGCGTGGTTCTCCAAGGAGGACCTGGAGCAGTACCTCCACCGGCTGGAGGAGGCCCGCAAGCGCGACCACCGCGTGCTGGGGAAGCAGCTGGACCTGTTCTCCATCCAGGACGTGGTGGGGCCGGGGCTCGTCTTCTGGCACCCCAAGGGCGCAAAGGTGAAGTGGCTCCTCTCCCGCGCGGTCGAGGACGACAACCTCGCCAACGGGTACGAGCTGGTGTACACGCCGAACATCACGCGCGAGGAGCTGTTCCGCATCTCCGGACACCTGCCGCTCTACGCCGAGAATCAGTTCCCCCCGATGGCGGGGAGCGCGGGCGAGTCCGAGGACGTGCAGTACCGCGTGAAGCCGATGAACTGCCCGATGCACGCACTGGTCTTCAAGAGCCAGGCGCGCAGCTACCGGGACCTCCCCATCCGGCTTTCCGAGGTGGCGAACGTCTACCGCAACGAGCGCTCGGGGACGCTCCACGGGCTGCTGCGGGTACGCGGCCTTTCCATGGACGACGCCCACATCTTCTGCGCGATGGAGCAGGTGGAGGACGAGATCTTCCTCTGCCTGGACCAGGTGGACCGGCTGGTGCGGCAGACCTTCGGCTTCGAGCTGGACTTCGAGATCTCCACCCGCCCCCCGGAGCGGCTGGGGAGCGACGACGTCTGGGACCAGGCGGAGGCGATGCTCACGCGCGCGCTGGAGCGGAAGGAGATCCCGTTCCGGGTGGACGAGGGGGGCGGCGCGTTCTACGGCCCCAAGATCGACATCAAGTTCCGGGACGCCATCGGCCGTCTCTGGCAGGGCCCGACCATCCAGCTCGACTTCAACCTCCCCGAGCGGTTCGAGCTGGAGTACACCGGGGCGGACAACCGGCCGCACCGGCCCGTGATGATCCACCGCGCCATCTTCGGGACGCTGGAGCGCTTCACGGGGAACCTGATCGAGCACTTCGCCGGGGCCTTCCCGGTGTGGCTCGCGCCCGTGCAGGTGGTGGTGATCCCCATCTCCGACGAGCAGGCGGAGAGCGCCCGGGAGATGGGCGCGCAGCTCCGCGCCCGGGGGATCCGCGCCCACGTGGACGACCGCAACGAGACGCTGAACTACCGGATCCGCGAGGCCGAGACGCAGAAGGTGCCGTACATGGCGGTGATCGGCGGGCGCGAGGCCGAGGCCGGCACCGCCGCCGTCCGAATCCGCGGCGCGGGACGGAAGCAGACGGTGCTCGACCGCGCGGCGTTCGCGGAGCAGGTGCTGGAGCGGATCCGCACCCGCGCGCTGGAGACGGCACTGGACGAGGAGATCCGGTAGACCCGGGTTGACAGCACCGCGGGCCGGGAATAGATTAGCGGACCAATTTGGGGAAAGTGGGGGCCGGCGGGCCCCCCACCCTTCGGCTCGCCCCCGGGCGATGCTGCCGGGTCCGCATGGCGCCCCGCCTCCCTCCCGGGAGGCGGCCTGGCCGCGCATGAACGGACCTGAGGCATTCAGGTCCGTTTTTCGTTTCCACCTCTTCGGAGAGCAAGGCCATCAACGAGAAGACGCGCGTCAATCGCCAGATCCGCATCAGCCCCGTTCGTGTGATCAGCCCCGACGGCGAACAGCTGGGAATCCTCCCCATCGAGCGCGCGCTCGAGATCGCGGAGGAGCAGGGTCTGGACCTGGTGGAGGTGGCGCCCCTCGCCCGTCCACCGGTGTGCCGCATCATGGACTACGGCAAGTTCAAGTACGAGGAGCAGCGGAAGGCGCGCGAGGCGCGCAAGAAGCAGCACCACGTGCAGCTCAAGGAAGTGAAGATGCGGCCCGGGATCGAGGATCACGACTTCGACTTCAAGACGCGGCACGCGCGGCGCTTCCTCGAAGAGGGGAACAAGGTCAAGCTGACCATGATGTTCCGCGGCCGCCAGATGGCCCACCCCGAGCTGGGGCGGCAGGTTCTGGACAAGGTTTCGGGGATGCTGGCCGACATCTCCAAGGTAGAGTCGCACCCACAGATGGAAGGGCGGAGCATGACGATGGTGCTCTCCCCTCTCGTCAAGAGCTGATCGCCGCCGGTCCGCGAGGACGGCGTACCGAAAGGAAGAAGTACCATGCCGAAGATGAAGACCCACCGTGGCGCGGCGAAGCGCTTCAAGAAGACCGCCAGCGGCAAGCTGAAGCGCGGGCACTCGATGAAGCGCCACATCCTGACCAAGAAGTCTCCGAAGCGGAAGCGCAACCTGCGCGACTCCGCGCTGGTGTCGAAGGGGGACGAGAAGCGGATGACCCGTCTGCTCTCCGCCTGAGCGGAAGCCGGCCGTACGTCACCGATTCCATCACCTTTTCGCACGTTTTTCGGAGGAGTAGACCATGCCCCGCGTTAAGACCAACGTCGCGCGCCTGCGCCGCAAGAACCAGATCCTCAAGGAGGCGAAGGGGTTCTTCGGCCGCCGCAAGAACCTGTACAAGACCGCCAAGGAGGCCGTCGAGCGCGCCTGGCGGTACTCGTACCGCGACCGCAAGAACCGCAAGCGCGAGTTCCGCAAGCTGTGGATCGTCCGCATCAACGCGGCCGCCCGGCAGAACGACCTCTCGTACTCCCGCTTCATGAACGGGCTCAAGCTCGCCGGGATCGAGATCGACCGGAAGAACCTCGCGGACCTCGCCGTGCGCGACCCGAACGCCTTCGAGCAGCTTGCCACCGCCGCCAAGGCGAAGCTGGGCTGAGCGCAGGACGGTTCGTTCGGCACCAGGCGGGGGGGGGGGGGGGGGG
>DASYWD010000143.1 GCA_035936415.1 Longimicrobiaceae bacterium | reverse complement strand
GTGGCCGGGGTGCCCCGCCGGGGCCACCAGGGTGCGGTCGTCGTCGAGCTGCGTCCCGTCCTCCTCCGCGCCAGTCCGGTACCCCGGCGGGGCGTACGGCGCGAGGGGGACGTCGCCCATGGATCGGCGGGCGCGGTCCAGCGCCTCCGCGAAGGCGCCGGCGTGCGGGTAGCGCTCCTCCACGTCGAAGGTCAGGGCGCGGAGGACCACCTCCTCCACGCCGGGCGGGACGGACGGGTTGCGGGCGCGGACCGAGGGGGCGGGGACGGGGAGGCCGATCCCCATCCGGTTCCGGTCCGCCTCGGTGAACGGGCGCTCGCCGGTGAGGAGCTGGAAGGCGATGGCCCCCAGCCCGAACACGTCCGAGGCCGGCGTCAGGCGAGCCTCCCCGCGGAGCTGCTCCGGGGAGGCGTAGGTGGGGGAGAGGGGGGCCCGGCCGTCCTGGGTGAGCTGGGTGAAGGTGTCCTCGTCGGCGATCACCTTGGCGATCCCGAAGTCCAGCACCCGCACCTGCATCTCCTCCGGGTCGTCCGGGTGGATCAGGAAGACGTTGCCGGGCTTGACGTCGCGGTGGATCACGCCGGAGCGGTGCCCCACCGCCAGCCCCCGCGCGGCCTGGAAGACGATCTCCAGCGCCAGCGGGACGGCGGGCGGCCCGGAGGAGGCGAGGCGCGTCGCCAGGTCCTCGCCGCGCAGCAGCTCCATGACGATGAAGTCCAGCCCGAGCTCGGGGTCGGTCCCGTAGTCGTAGACGGGGACCACGTTGGGGTGGTGCGGGAGGCGCGCCGCGGCGGCGGCCTCGTGCCGGAAGCGCGCGCGGATCCGCTCGCGGGCGGCGGGGTCGGCGGCGCCCATCACCGTGATCACCTTGACCGCCACGTCGCGGCCCAGGCGAGCGTCGGTGGCGCGGTACACCGCCCCCATCCCACCCCTGCCGATCACCTCCTCGATCCGGTAGCGGTCCACCAGCACCCGCCCCGTCAGCAACGCTTCAAACCCCGGCATGACTCATCCGATCTCTGGTTGTCGAGACGGCCGCCCCCCGAACGCCGTGCGCGCTCAGGGGTGCTCCGCCACCTCCAGCTCCACCACCTCCGGCACGCTCCACCCCGTCGCCAGCTCCACCTCGGGGCTGGGCACGGCGCGCCAGGGGTCCGCCTCGCGCGGGCGGATCCGCTCCAGCATCGCCTCGGCCAGCCGCCTCCGCGTGCGGGGCGGGTCCAGCGCGAGCAGGCGCTCCAGCGTGGCGACCGCGGCGGCGGTGTCGCCCCGCGCCAGGTGGGCGTCCGCCAGGTTCGCGTACGCCACGTGGCGCTCGGGGTGGCGCTCCACCACCTCCTCCAGCACGGCCACCGCCTCCCGGTGGCGGCCCAGGCGGAGGAGCGCGTAGCCCTCGTTGTTGCGGTACTCGGCCTCGTCCGGGCTCAACCGCCCGGCGCGCCGGAACGCCTCCAGCGCCGGGCCGTACTCCCGCTCGCGGAAGTGCCGCAGCCCCTCGCGGTTGGCGTCGCGCGCCTCCGCCGCGGGGGGGCGCGGCGGCACCGGAGGCAC
>DASYWD010000142.1 GCA_035936415.1 Longimicrobiaceae bacterium | reverse complement strand
AGTCGGCGGAGAGCGGGGCCGGGTCGAACACCTCCGCCGGCCCGGTGGAGAGGCGGGCGTCCGCCACCTCCAGCGTTCCCATCGCCTCCCCGAGGGCGAGCTTCGCCTTGCGGGCCTCGCCGCGCGCCTGCTCCACCGCCTGCTCCTGCCGGGCCACCTCCACCTCGGCCCCGAGCACCTCCACCATCCCCTGCGCCGCGATCCGGAAGAGTCGCTGCGTGGCGTCCAGGCGCTCCTGTGCGGAGGCGAGGAGCTGCTCCTCCAGCGCGATCAGCCGCTCGGCGCGCACGGCGTCCTGGTACCGGCGGGTGACCTCGGCGCGGAGGCGCCCCTCCTCCACCCGCACCGCCGCCGCCGCGACGTGCTCGTCGGCGCGGGCCGCCTGCAGCTCGCCCATGCGCCCCCGCTGGAACACCGGGATGCTCAGGCCGAGGCCATGCCGGGTGTCGGTGCTGGTCTTCTCCACCACCTCACCCGCGGGGAGCGGGTTCCCGAACTCGTCCACGCCCACCCGCACCGCGGACATGCTGCCGCCCACGCTCATGCTGGTGTTGAGCTGCGGGAGGAAGGCGCCCAGGCTCTGCCGCTCGCGGGCGGACGCCTCGCGCACCTGCGCCTGCGTGCTCCGGTACGCGGGGTTCGCCTGCTCCGCGATGCGGAGCGCCTCGTCGAGCGAGAGCTCGCGCGGCGCCTGCTGGGCGGCGGCGGGGAGGGCGAGGAGGACCAGGACGGCCGGGACGGAGAGGTGCTTCATGCTGCGGATCCGGTGGACGGGGAGGCGCCGCGCGGGTGGGCCGCGGCGCGCTGCGGGGGCCGGGCCGGCGCTACTGCGGCCGGCCGCCGGCCTTCTTCACGTCGTCCACCAGGCGCACGCGGGCGTCGTGGATGAGGGTGTAGTGCCCCTCGGTGAGCACCGTCTCCCCGGGCGCGACGCTGTCCGTCTCCTCGCTGGGGACGATCTCCACCTGGGACTCGTTCTGCAGCCCGGTGGTGACGTAGCGCCACTTGGCGAGCCCGCCCCGGTCGTCGCCGTCGTAGACGAAGAGCATGGTGCGCCGGTCGCGCTCCAGGATCGCGGAGCGGGGGACGAGCACCCGGTCCTCGAAGCGGCGCGCGTCCAGCGAGACGCGGGCGTACATCCCGGGGAGGATCCGCCCCTGGGGGTTGGGCACCAGCACCGTCACGCGCGCGGTGCGGGTGCCGCTCTCCACCACCGGGTTGATGGTCTCGATGCGGCCGGCGAAGCTCTCGGCGGGGAAGGCGGCGAACGACACCTTCGCGGTGCGGCCGGGGGCCAGGTACCCCACCTCGCTCTCCAGCACCTGCACCTCCACGCGGATGGGGTCCAGGTCCACCACCGTCATCAGCTCGTCGCCCTGCCGCACCCACTGCCCGGGGACCACCTTCACGTCGGCGATCCGCCCGGCGAACGGCGCGCCCAGGCGGGTGCGCTGCAGGTCGAGCTGGGCCCGGCGCAGCCGCACCTCGGCGCCCTCCAGCCCGCTCCTGGACCGCGCCACCTTCGCCCGCTCCTCGCGCGTGGCGGCGTCGTCGATCCGCTCGTCGAACAGTGTCTGCTCCCGGAACTTGGCCTCGGCGTCGCGGAGGCTGGCCTGCGCCTCCTGCACCGCCAGCGCGTACTCGGCCGGGTCCAGCGCCACCAGGGGCCGCCCCGCCGCCACGGCGTCGCTCTCGCGGACGGAAAGGCCGGCGACCCGCCCGGTGACCTGGGCGGTGACCACCGCCTTCTGCCACGCCTGCGCCTGCCCGGCCGCGCTCACGGCCACCACCAGGGTGCCCCGGGCGGCCTGCGCGCCCTGCACCGGGATGGCGACGTCCGTGGCGAAGGCGCCGGACGCGGAGGTGGCTGCCCCGCCGGAAGCGGCGGCATCGCCGGAGGGATTCTCGCCCGCCGCATCCTCGCTGCGGATGCGCGCGTAGATCGCGGACGACAGCGCCAGCAGGGCGACCAGGGCGGCGAGGATGCCGAAGGTGCGGCGGGAGCGGATCATGGCGGGTCCTGCAGAGGGTCGTGGATGCAGGCCGGATGCGGCAGAAGTATAAGATACATACGCGCTTCGCCGCATACAAGGAGACAGTCCGAAGAGGTCACGGGCGTGTCGCTCCGCTCCGGTATGACGCCGGGACGCGCCGCAGGGTTGCTCCGAGCCCGCGGAGCAGGGAGAGGACCAACGGCAGCGAGGGTGGGGGCACGTTTGCCTCCACCCTCGCCGATGCTTCACCGGGGTGAATTACCTTCGTCGCACGGCCTCTCTCACCCAGACCGCGAGCTGGTCCGGCGCATCGGCACCGGAGATCATCTTTCCATCGAAGATGAACACGGGGGTTCCTCGCACGCCGATTCGTTCCGCTTCCTCCATGTCGCGGCGCACGCGCGATTCGAACCGGCGCTCGGCGACGCACTGCCTGAATTCCTGGAGATCGGCAACGCCCGCATCTTCGGCGTAGCGTCCCCAGTCCCGCGAGCCGATGGAGTCCTGCATCTCGAAGAGCGCATCGTGATACGGCTCGAAGCGCCCCTGCGCTCCCGCACATTCCGCCGCCAGCGCGGCTTCGAACGCGTGGGGATGGATCTCCTGGAGGGGGAGGTGCCGGTATACGATCGTCACCTTGCCCGGGTGCTCCTGCTGCAGCCGTTTCAACCCGGGCTGCACCCGTGCGCAGAACGGACACTGGAAGTCGGAGAACTCGACGATCCGGACGGGGGCTTCCGCGGAGCCGAGCAGGCTCCCTTCCGCCGCGGCCGCTTCCCAGTTCTCCACCTGCCGGACGGCGCGTGGCGTGTCTCCGGCGGGGGGGAAGAACTCCCTCCGCACGACCAGTCCCGTGACGACAACGGCGCATACCACCATGACGAGTGTCAACGCATCGGACAGTTTCGCTCTCACGACGTGCCTCCGGTTGGTTCCGCAGCCTCCTGGCTCCGGGCGCTCCCCGGCGAGCCCGTGGGCGTGGCCACGAGGGCTGCCGTGCCCAGTTCGGCCGGCAGGCGGTAGCGTACGATCGTCTGGACTCCCAGGTCGTCGGTCTCGACTCCGAATGCCTCGTCGTCCCGAATCAAGTGGAGCGTTGCGTTCTCGGGAAATGCGACGGTAGCGACCCGTTTCCCGTCGCTGTCGATCACCCACCAGGGTGAGCCGTCCCGGGCGGGAGCGCCGTCAGCCATCGCCACGTACCGCAGTCCCTCGGCGCTGCTCACCTGCATGTCGTCGCTGGTGACCACGTTCACCCAGACCCTCCCCTGGCCGTCCACGAGGAAGTCCTTGAACGCCGGCTTGGTGGACGGGATCTTCCCGTCCCTGAGCGCCTTGCGGAGCAGCTTTCGCTCGAAGCGGGTCGGGTAGGAGCCGAGGAGCACCTTTTTTTCACGCCTCGTGACCGGTGGCGCGGCGCGACGGGCTCCGACCCGGGCTACGCGCCCCCCGTCGGGTGAGTAGATGCTGATGACGAGGCTGTCGGACCAGCCATAGTACAGCCGGTCGTCGGTCCCCAGCCGCAGGACAGGTCGCCGCCCGAACGGGAGCATACCGACGGAATAGCCGTACTTCGGGTCTCGCGTGACGAGGAACTCGCGATGAGGAACGACCAGCAGCGAATCCTTGAGTACGGAGCCCCCGCCGTCCAGCCGTCGGAGGACGATCTCTCGCCGCGCGTCCAGGTTGTGCCGGTTGAACGGCAGCGCGTACTGGACCATGACCCCGCTCGTGGAAGGGACCAGGACGGACTGGACGGCGCGGGTTCCCGAGCGGTGAGACACATCGGTCACGTACGCCAGGGCCACGGAGTCCCCGACCGCGTAAACCGACACGCGCTGCAGCACCGGGTCGAAGGCGAACAGCGAGTCGCCGCGGCCGACCGCCACGTCTTGGAGACCGGTGAACTCACCGGGGCCGCGCCCCCGACGGCCGATCGAGGAGACCGGGTCGCCGGCAGGGGAGAAGATCCGGATTTCCTGGCTCACACCGTCGGCGGCGTAGATTCTCCCGGCGCGGTCGACGGCCAGGCCCAAGACCGCGCCGAACTCGCCGTCGATTACGACGCTTCGCTCCGCGACTTCGGCGGGCTCTGCCGAGGGTGGCAGCCCGCTGCCTTCCTCCGACGACTCACACGCGCCGAGGGACAAAACGAGCGCTGCAGTCCTGGCAAGTCGAATGACCTCCCTCAGGCGCTCGCGGGAGTGTCTGGTCCGGCCCGGATCGTGGAGCATGGTGGTGGTTCAGGTATCGCGTAGGCAAGCCGGGGGCCGGGTGGCGACGGCTCGCCGTCGCC
>DASYWD010000141.1 GCA_035936415.1 Longimicrobiaceae bacterium | reverse complement strand
GGGCGAGGGCACGCGCCAGCCGGGCGACGCGCCGCTCCCCATCCCCCACGCGCCGCCGCGGATGCGGGCGTCGTCGGACGGGCGGCCGTGGTCGGTGCGCGTCGCCGAGTCGGTCATGCGCCGCAACCCGCAGACGCACCGCCGCTGGGACTACACGCAGGGGGTGGTGCTCGGCGCCATCGAGCGCGTGGCCCTGGCGCGCCGCGACCCGGCGATGCTGGCGTACGTGAAGACCAACATGGACCGCTGGGTGAAGCCGGACGGCAGCATCGAGGGGTACGAGCTGGAAGACTACAACATCGACGAGATCGCGCAGGGGCAGCTCCTCTTCGGGCTCCACGAGCGCACCAAGGACGCGCGGTACCGGAAGGCGGCCGACCGGCTCCGCGAGCAGCTCCGCACGCACCCCCGCACCCCGGAGGGGGGCTTCTGGCACAAGAAGATCTACCCGCAGCAGATGTGGCTGGACGGGCTCTTCATGGGGCAGCCGTTCTATGCGCAGTACGCGAAGAAGTTCGGCGAGCCCGCGGCGTTCGACGACATCGCGAAGCAGTTCGCGCTGGTGGCGCGGCACACCCGCGACCCGCGCACCGGGCTGATGTACCACGGCTGGGACGCGGCGAAGGCGCAGCCCTGGGCCGACACCGCCACCGGCCTCTCCCCGAACTTCTGGGCGCGGGCGATGGGGTGGTACGTCATGGGCGTGGTGGAGACGCTCGACCACTTCCCCGCCAACCACCCGGACCGGGCCGCGATCATCCAGACGCTGCGCGACGCCGCCGAGGGGATCGCGCGGACCCAGGACCCGGTTACCGGGCTCTGGTGGGACGTCATGGACGAGCCCAACCGCGCCGGCAACTACCTGGAGGCCAGCGCCTCCAGCATGTTCGCGTACTCGCTCGCCAAGGCCGCGCGGCTCGGGTACATCGACGCGCGCTACCGGCAGGTGGCGGAGCGGGCCTTCGGCGGGCTCCTCACCAACCTGGTGCGCGAGAACCCGGACGGCACCGTGTCGCTGGTCAACGTGGTGCAGGTGTCCGGGCTGGGCGGCAACCTGCGCAAGGACGGCTCGTACCGCGACGGCTCGTACGCCTACTACGTCAGCGAGCCGGTGGTGACCGACGACTACAAGGGCGTGGGGCCGTTCATCCTCGCCGCGCTGGAGCTGGGCCGTTGACCCCGGCGGGGATGTTCTCCCTGCGCGGCCGGCGCGCCCTGGTGACCGGGGCCAGCCGCGGCCTCGGGCAGGCCGTCGCCGTGGCGCTCGCGGAGGCCGGCGCGGACGTGGTCTGCGCCAGCACCCGCCGCTGCGGGACAGACGAGACCTGCGCGTTCGTGCGCGCGGCAGGGCGCCGGGCCTGGCAGGTGGAGGCCGACCTCGCCGACCGCGAGGCCGTGCTCGCCATGGCGGACGAGGCCGAGCGCCTGGCGGGCCCCATCGACGTCCTGGTCAACAACGGCGGGACCATCCGCCGGCACCCGGCCGCCGAGCACCCCGCGGAGGAGTGGGACCTGGTCCTGCGCACCAACCTGGACTCGGTCTTCCTCCTCTCGCAGCGCATCGGCCGGAGCATGGTGGAGCGCGGCTCGGGGAAGATCGTCAACGTGGCCTCGCTCCTCTCCTTCCAGGGGGGGATCACCGTCCCCGCCTACACCGCCAGCAAGCACGCGGTGGCCGGGCTCACCAAGGCCCTCGCCAACGAGTGGGCGCGCTCCGGCGTGCAGGTGAACGCCATCGCCCCCGGCTACTTCGCCACCGACAACACGCAGGCGCTGCGCGACGATCCCGACCGCGCCGGGCAGATCCTGGCCCGCATCCCCGCCGGCCGCTGGGGCACGCCGGAGGACCTGTGCGGCGCGGTGGTCTTCCTGGCCTCCGGCGCGAGCGACTACGTGAACGGGCACGTGCTGGTGGTGGACGGGGGGTGGATGGCGAGGTGAGGGGGAGTGCGAAAGTACGTGAGTGCGTGAGTACGTGAGTGGACCGCTGATACGGAGATACGGATGCATTATCTAGCCAGTCCTGAGCAGGCCCGGCGCATGGACACCGACGAGCTGCGGGAGCGCTTCCTCCTGCGGGAGCTGTTCCGGCCGGGCGAGGCGACGCTGCGCTTCGTGGACCTGGACCGCGTGGTGGTGGGGGGGATCGTGCCCACGGGCGGGGAGATCCGGCTGGAGGCCCCGCCGGAGATGGCGGCGGAGCTCTTCCTGGAGCGGCGCGAGGCCGGGGTGTTGAACGTGGGCGGCCCCGGGCGGGTGACGGTGGACGGGACGGAGCACGCGATGGCGAACCGCGACGGGCTCTACGTCGGCCGGGGGAGCCGCGAGGTGGCGTTCCACAGCGACGACCCGTCGGCGCCGGCGCGCTTTTACCTGGTGAGCTACCCCGCCCACGCGGGCTTCCCCACCGCCCACGTCGCCCGCGACCGGGCGCAGGTGACGGAGCTGGGAACGCAGGAGCAGGCCAACCGGCGGCGCCTCTACAAGTACTTCCACCCGGAGGGCGTCCCCACCGCGCAGCTGGTGATGGGGATCACGGAGCTGCTGGAGGGGAGCGTCTGGAACACCATGCCGGCGCACACCCACGCCCGCCGCACCGAGGTCTACCTGTACTTCGACGTCGCCGAGGACGCCGTGGTCTTCCACATGATGGGCGAGCCCGGCCAGACCCGGCACCTGGTGGTGCGCGACGGCGAGGTGGCGCTCTCCCCGGGGTGGTCCATCCACTCCGGGTGCGGCACGCGCGCCTACACCTTCTGCTGGGCCATGGGCGGCGAGAACCAGGTGTTCGCCGACATGCAGGGCGTTCCGATGCAGGAGCTTCTTTGAGCCGAAACTGCGGGTTTGGGCGTGTCCCCCCGTGCCGGGGGGCCGGGCTGCGCGCGCGGTAACGCACGATACGACCGTGCGTAACCGCGGCGAGCCGCCGCAAACCGCCGCGGCGTCTCGCCCCTCCGGGCGCGCATCCCTCACGCAGCCGCCGATTCGCACCTCACCCCCTGCCGTTCTCCCCCTTTCTCCCGCTTGCGGGGGAGAGGGGGCCGGGGGGAG
>DASYWD010000140.1 GCA_035936415.1 Longimicrobiaceae bacterium | reverse complement strand
ACCTGTGGGAGCGGCGCGATCCGCTGGGGGCGCTCACGCTGCGGCACCTGCTGCTGGTGGGGGTGTCGCTCGCGGCGGCGGTGCTGGTGGCGGTGCCGCTGGGGCTGGCGCTGGAGCGCGCCCGGGGCGGGGCGGCGGAGGCGGCGATCCGCGGGGTGGGGCTCCTGCAGACCATCCCCAGCATCGCCCTGCTGGCCTTCATGATTCCGCTCCTGGGGATCGGCGTCGTCCCGGCGCTGGTGGCGCTCTTCCTCTACTCGCTCTACCCCATCGTCCGGAACACCTACACGGGGGTGCGCGATGCCGGCCCGGACGCCGTGGAGGCAGCCCGCGCGCTGGGGATGACGCCGGGGCAGGTGCTCCGCCACGTGCGCCTCCCCCTGGCCGCTCCGCTGATCCTAGCCGGGGTGCGCACGGCCGCGGTGATGAACGTGGGGACGGCGACGCTGGCGGCGTTCATCGGGGCGGGCGGCCTGGGGGACCCCATCGCCGCGGGGCTCGCCCTCTCCGACGCGCGGATGATCCTGTCGGGGGCGGTCCCGGCGGCGGTGCTGGCGCTGGCGGTGGACGGCGCGCTGGGGGCGGCGGAGCGGTGGATTCGGCCCCGGGGTGTAGGCTGAAGAAAGGCGCGCCCTGGCCGCCGGCTTCGCGTGCGCTGTCCGGCTGCTCGCCGGAGTCTTGCAGATGGTTCCGCCGGCGGGCCGCCACACGTCGCGTGCGGTCACTCTAACTCTCGCCCTGGGGACCTTGATGAGCGGACCTGCGGACCTGGCGGACCCGGGCGACCGGACGGACGGTCCATCGCCACTCGTTTCGATCGTCATCCCAAGCTACGTCTCGACGCCGAAGCAGGCGGAACTGCTCGACGAGACGCTGCACACCGTCGCGGCGCAGACGTGTCGCGACTACGAGATCATCGTCGTGGACGACGGATCTCCGCTCGACGTCGGCGCCGTCACCGCCTCCCACGCCGCCACCGTCACGGTGCGCCAGGCCAACGGCGGATCGGCCGTCGCACGGAACACCGGGATCCGTCTGAGCCGCGGCCGCTACTTCGTGTTCCTCGACGCCGACGACCACCTCCTGCCGCCCGCCCTGGAAGCGGGGCTGCGTGCCTTCGACGAGCATCCCGAGTGCGGGTTCGTGGTCGGCCGGCGCGAGGAGATGACGTACGAGGGGGGGCCCGTGCCGTGGGGCGTGGCCAGTCTGCCGCGCGAGACCTGGCTGTACAACATCCTGCTGGGCTTCGACTGGTACATCATCCCGCCGTCGTCGGCCATGTTCCGCCGTGAGGCCGTGGAAGCCGTGGGCGGCTTCCGTGACCCGTGGGGCGCGGACGACCTCGACTTCTACCTGCGCATAGCCCGGGAGTACCCGGGGTGGTGCTACGAGGAGCCAGCGGTCACGCGGTACCGGCGCTACGCCGCCAGCTCGTCCCGCGACGGGGAGCGGATGCTGCGCAGCATCCGCGCGGTCTACGCACGCCAGTGGCCGCTGGTGCAGGGGGATCCAGACGGCGAGGCGGCATTCCATCGCGGCCTCACGCTGCTGACGAACATCTTCATCGACTGCCTCGCAGAGAACTTCGTGGACGGGGTGCGAGCACGGAACTGGCGCCGGGTGCTGCGTACCGGGTCGCTGCTCGCGCGTGAGAAGGGTGTACGGGCTGCGGCCACGGCTGCGCGCGTGGTGCGCCCATCCGCGTCGTCAGGGGGTCATTCGGCTGGATGCTCCGGGTGAAGCAGGCGCGCCCCTCAGCGGGGGGCCTGCCCCGGCTCCAGGTACCGGCGGAACCAGGCCACGGTGAGCGGCCACGCCTGCCGGGTGGCGGCGAGGTTGGCGCCGTCCTGGCCGCTCTGCTGGCGGAGAAAGCCGTGTCCCGCGCCGGCGAAGAAGTGCGGCTCGAAGGTCTTCCCCAGCGCGCGCATGGCCGAGTCCGCGGGGGGAACGGTGGCGTTGACGCGCGCGTCGTTCTCGCCGTACAGGCCCAGGACCGGGGCGGTCACCGCCGCCAGCTCCGGGGGCTCGGGGGAGGTGCCGTAGTACACCACCGCCGCGCCCAGCCCGCGGACCCGGGTGGCGTGCGCGAACGCCACCGCGCCGCCCCAGCAGAAGCCGACGATGCCGTACTGCGGGAGCGCCGCCGGGCGGGCCATCCCGTACTCGGCGACGGCGCGCAGCTGCCGGTGCACGTCGGCGGGCTCCAGGGCGCGGATCCGGGCGCGGGCGGAATCCGGGTTCGGCTCGCCGGTGGGACCGGCCGGGATCCGCTGCATGGTCAGCAGGTCCGGCGCGATGGCGATGAAGCCGTCCGCGGCGAGCTGGTCGGCGACGGCGCGGATCCAGTCGCTGAGGCCGAAGATCTCGTGGACCACCAGCACCACCGGCGCCCGCTCGGCGCGCTCCGGGTACACCACCCAGGCGCGGACGCTGTCGGCCGGTCCGGTGCGCACCGTCACCCACTCGCCGTGCCGCGGGGAGGCGGCCAGCCGGGCGCGCGCCTCCTCCGCCCCGGCGGGGAGGGCCGGGTCCAGCGCGGCGACGGCGCTGGCCCTCGCGGTGTCGGCCACCGGCATCGCGTGGCCGGCGTGCTCGTCCGCCACGGTGGCGCGCGGGGCGCAGGCGCCGAGGAGCAGGAGCACGGGGAGGAGGACGGAACGGGCGAGTGTGCTGGACATCGCTGCCTCACGTCGGCGAGGGACGCTGGGTGCCGGGCTGAGAGGGAGAGGATAACGCGGGGAGGGCGGGGGGAGCAACGTGGCACGCCGCACGACGCGGCGGGTCAGAGGACGCCGCGCTCGTCCAGCGGCTCCTCGATGCCGGCCTCGCGAAAGGTGCGCACGTCGCGCAGGAGGGCACAGGCGGCGTCCACCAGCGGGAGCGCGAGGGCCGCGCCGGAGCCCTCGCCGAGGCGGAGGTCCAGCTCCAGCAGCGGGCGGAGGCCGAGGGCCCCGAGCACCAGGG
>DASYWD010000139.1 GCA_035936415.1 Longimicrobiaceae bacterium | reverse complement strand
GTCCAGCGCCATGAGCCGCTGGACCGCGCGAGGGTCGAACAGGCCCCGACTGCGGAGCGAATCGGGAGAGAGGACCTCCTCCACCCGGTCGCGGAGCTCGGCGCGGAGCCAGCGCCTCAGGGGGACGCCGAAGCCGGTCTTCTCGCGATAGATCACCTCGCGCGGGAGGTGGGGCTCCATGGCCCGCTTGAAGATCGCCTTCCCCGTCCTCCCCTTCTGCTTCATCCGGGCGGGGATCCGGGCCGCCAGCTCCACGACCTGGAGGTCGAGGAGCGGGACCCGCACCTCGACACCGGCCGCCATCCCCATGCGGTCGGTGTAGTTCAGGTTGTGGTCGGCCAGGAAGTGCTTCGACTCCAGGTACAGCATCCGGTTGAGCGGGTCGCGCTCCCCTGGGATGCGGGCCAGGCTCTCCAGCAGCGGAGCCGCCGTGTCCACGTCCTCCAGCTCCCGCGCCAGCGCCGGCGAGTAGAGCGAGCGCCGCAGCCGCTCGCCGCTCCACCAGAAGTACGCCGCCATCCGCCGGTCCGGCGGGAGGTCGGCGTGCTCCAGCAGCTTGACCACGCGCCGCAGGGTGGCCGAACCGGCCGAGGGGCCTCCCCCTGCCGCGACCCGGCGCGCGGGCGCCGCCACGGCCGCGCGCGCGGCGGCGGGGAGCCTCCCCCAGAGCCGCTCGGAGCCGAGCGCCACGTGCCGCCGGTACCCGGAGAAGACGTCGTCCCCGCCTGCGCCGGAGAGGAGCACCTTGATCCCGTCGGCGCGCGCCTGCTCGGCGATGAGGAGGGCGTTGATCGGGGCGGGGTCGGCCTGCGGCTCGTCCAGCAGGTAGAGCATCCGCTCCAGGTGCTGGACGATGTCGGGCTGGACCTCGATCGCGTGGAGCCGTACCCCCAGGTGCTCCGCCACCCGCCGCGCGTAGGGGAGGTCGGCGGGGCTCCCGTCGATCCCTCCCTCCGCGAAGCCGATGCTGTAGCAGACAGGGGCGTGGTCCGGCCGCGCGCGCCGCATCATGGCGACCACCGCGCTGGAGTCCAGCCCACCGGAGAGGAAGGCCCCCACCGGCACGTCGGAGACCATCTGCCGCGCCACCGCCTCCTCGATCTCGGCCCGGACGCGCTCCGCGACCTCCTCCTCCGAGTCGTCCAGGTACGGCCCGCCGTAGGGGAGGTCGTAGTGGCACCACTCCCGCACCGACTTCCCCCCGCGGGCGAGGAGCGCGTACCCCGGCCGGAGCTTCCGGACCGCCTCCAGGCCGGTGCGCGGCGCCGGGATCCAGAGGTAGGCGAGCTGGTGGTGCAGCGCGACGTGGTCCACGGTCCGGGGGAGCCCGGGGTGCCGCAGGAGCGCCTTCATCTCGGAGGCGAAGAGGAGCCCCTCCGCCGCCTCGGCGAAGTAGAGCGGCTTCACGCCCAGGTGGTCGCGCGCCAGGAACAGGTCCCCCCGCGCCACCCCTTCCGGGCGCCCGTTCTCCCGCCCGTCGTAGATGGCGAAGGCGAAGATCCCGTTCAGCCGCCCGAGCATCGCCAGGCCCTCCTCCGCGTAGAGGTGGAGGAGGACCTCGGAGTCGGTGCGGCTGTGGAAGACGTGCCCGCGGCCCTCCAGCGAGCGGCGCAGCTCCGGGAAGTTGTAGATCTCCCCGTTGTAGACCAGCGCCAGGTCGTCCAGCCCGGCGCAGCCGCAGCGGGAGCAGGCGGCCGTCATCGGCTGCCGCCCCTCGTCGGAGAGGTCGATGATCGCAAGTCGGCGGTGCGCCAGCCCCACCGGCGCCGCCGCGGGGGGCGACAGCGTCACGCTCGCCAGGCCGTCCGGCCCCCGGTGCGCGATGGCCCCGCTCATGGCGTCCAGCAGCCCGGGGGGAAAACGGCCCTGGAGTCCCGCGATCCCGCACATCTAGCGTGCCTTCACCGGGCGGGCTTGCGCAGGATCACCGCGATGCGGTCGGCCAGGCGCTCGCGGATCCATTGCACCCCCAGGAGCGGGCGGAGCCCCTCCAGCGCGCGCTTCAGCCGCGGGCGCGCCATGATCGGGCGGGTGGTGGTCAGCAGGACCATGTAGTCCTGGTAGACGACCTCCCAGGGACGCTCGCGGACGATCTCCTCGAACTCCCGGATGCTGGTGCCGTTGATGGTGTGCAGCCGCTCCCACGGCTGGAAGTCGTGCGCGTACCACGACGCCCGCTCGCCGCGATCGCGCAGGATCCCCCGGTACGCCTCGTTGAGGGCGTCGCTGTCGAAGAGCCACTGCACCCCGGGCATCCGCGTGACCATGCCCAGGTGGTGCTCGAACGGGTTCATGTATTGAGGGAACACCGCCACCAGCACGCCCCCGGGCTTCAGCACCCGGAAGGTCTCGGACATCACCTGGGAGAGGTCGGCGACGTGCTCGAACACGTCGAAGGTCGCCACGGCTTCGAAGCGGTCGTCCTCGAAGGGAAGCTGCTCGCCGACGGCCAGGTGGAACTCCGCGTCGGCCCCGTGCTCCGCTGCGAAGGTCTCCGCCGCCTCGATGAACTCCGGGGCGACGTCCACCCCCACGATCCTGCGGAGCCGGTAGGCCTCGTACCAGGCCACCGACCTGCCCCCGGTGAACGATCCCAGGTCCAGCACCTCCCTGCCGGCGAGGAGGGGCCGGATGTCCGCCGCGAAGTACCGGGAGAAAGGGTACCGAAGCTCGTACTCGTAGCGGAAGCGGGCGGAGGCGAGCATCATCTCCCGCCTCCCGGCGGGGTCCGCCCGCCGGAAATCGTCGGTCTTGAAGATCTCCGCCAGCGCGAGGTCGCCGGGATCGGGTTCGGTCTCCCAGAGCTTCATCGCGAGCTTCGCGAGCCGGGCGCTCTTGATCATCCGTGCGGCAGTCGTGTGGAGGTGGGCCGGCTCACGAGGCGATGCGGACCGGGCGACCCGTGCGGAGCGACTCCTCCAGCGCGTAGGTGACCCGGTGGGTAGCCTCCAGCGACTCGATCGAGATGGGGAGCTGGCCGCCGTCGCGCACCGCCTCCAGGAAGCGGGCGATCTCCTGGTCGAACCCCTTCTCCTGCGCCAGCTTGCGCGTCCGGCTCCGCTTTCCGCCGCGGGTGGTGAGCACCTCCCGGAAGTCCTCCAGGATGCCGATCCCGCCGCCGCCGAAGACCTCGACGCGCTCCTTGGGGAACGCCTTGTCCCCGGTGGCCAGGTAGTTGATGCTGCCCAGCGAGCCGTTGCGGAAGCGGAGCGTCGCGGCGATGGTGTCGTGCAGCGCCCCCTCCGGCCCGCCGAGCGAGTGGGCGAACACCTCCACGGGGAGGTCGTCCGTGAGGAACTGGAGCAGGTCCACGAAGTGGCAAACCTCTCCGATGATCCGCCCGCCGCCCTCCTCCGGGTCGTGGATCCAGCTCTCCCGCGGGATGGCGCCGGCGTTGACCCGGTAGTTGACCGCCAGCCGGGTTCCCGGCGCGAAGAAGCCCTTGAGCTGCTCCGCGAACGGCGAGAACCGCCGGTTGAAACCCACCGCCAGCACCTGCCCGCTTTCCGCCTGCGCCGTGAGCACCTCCTCGAGCCCGGCCTCGTCGATCGCCAGCGGCTTCTCCACGAACACCGCCTTCCCCGCCCGCAGCGCCTGCGCGGCGAAGTGCGCGTGCGAGCCGTGCCGCGTGGCGATCACCACCGCGTGCACCGCGGGGTCGGCGAGCAGCTCCGCCATGTCGGTGGTCGCGTAGCGGAAGCCGAAGCGCGTCCCGGTGTTCTTGCCGCTCACCCCCGTGGCGGTGGCGACGCCCACCAGGTCCGCCCCGGCCACGCGCGAGAAGCGCGGCAGCAGCACCGAGGTGGCGAAGTTCCCCGCCCCGATGAAGCCCAGCCCCACCGCCCCCGTGCGCCCCGGGCGAACGGGGAGGCGGAGGGTGCGCCGGGAGGCGGAGGACTGCTCCTGCGCATAGGTGAGCACAACCCCGGCGAAGTTTTCCTGCCGCTTCCCGGTGACGATGTCGTACGCCTCCTCCGCCTGCTCCACGGGGAAGCGGTGGGTGGTGAGCGCGGAGGGGGTGACCTGGCCGGTGGAGACCAGGCGCAGGAACTCCTGCATGTTGCGGCGCTCCGTCCAGCGCACGTACCCGACCGGGTAGTCGCGCCCCTCCTCCTCGTAGGAGGGATCGTAGCGTCCCGGGCCGTAGGAGCGGGAGAGCCGCAGCTCCAGCTCCTTCATGTAGTAGACCTTGCGGGGGATATCCATCTTCACCGCGCCCACCATGGAGACGCGCCCCCGGTCGCGGCAGAGCTCCCCGGCCAGCTCGATGGGGTCGTTGCTCTCCGTGGCGGCGGTGACCACCACCGCGTCCACCCCCACCCCGTCCGTAAAGCCCGAGACGGCCGCCAGCACGTCGTCGCTCCGACGCACCGCGGCATCCGCACCCAGCCGAACCGCCTGCTCCACCTTGGCGGGGTCGAGGTCCACGCCGATCACCCGGCACCCGTTGGCCTTGAGGATCTGCACCGTGAGCTGTCCCAGCAGCCCCAGGCCGATCACCGCCACGTTCTCGCCCAGGCGTACGTCGGCGATGCGCACTCCCTGCAGCGCGATGGCGCCCAGCGTCACGTAGGAGGCGTCCTCCAGCGAGACCTCGGCCGGGACGGCCACGGTCAGGTTCTTCGGGACGAAGACCGCGTGGGCATGGGACGCATAGCCCATCCCCGCGCACGCGACCCGGTCCCCCACGGCGAACTCTTCCGCGCCGCGCCCCACCTGCTCGACGACGCCGGCGCAGGAGTACCCCAGCGGGATGAACCGCTCCAGCCCGCCCTTGACGGTCTGCAGGGTGGCGCCGATCCCCTCCTTGCGCACCTTGTCGAGCACCTTCTTGACCAGGTCCGGGCGCTCCTGCGCCTTGCCCAGGAGCGACTTGTTGGCGAAGTCGATGACCAGGCGCTCCGTCCCGGCGCTGATCAGCGAGACGTCGTTGCGCACCACCACGCCCCCCGACTTGCAGGCGGGCTCGGGGACCTCGGCCACCTCCAGCTTCCGGGAACCGATATGCTGTACGACCTGTTTCACGGGTGCTCCTGTTCTGTACGAATGCCGGAAACGGGCATCCGCGCCCCGGAGCTCTCCTCCCGGGCGCGATGGATGATGCGCGTCAGCTTGCGGACGGCTTCCTCCACGCCGAACCGCTCCCTCGCCGTCCTGAATCCCTCCCTCCCCAGCCGCTCCCGCGCGGCCGGGTCCGCCACCAGCGGCCCCAGGGCGCGCGCCAGGGCTCCCGCGTCCCCCACCGGGACCAGGACGCCCTGCCGCCCGCTCTCCACCACGTCCGGGATGCTCCCCACGGGGGTGACCACCACGGGGAGGCCCGTCGCCATGGCCTCGACCATCGCGTTGGGGAGCCCCTCGCCGTGGCTAGGGAGCACGAAGACGTCCGCCTGCGCGAAGGCGCGGAGCTTCTCCTCCCCGTCGATCCAGCCGAGAAATGTAACCCGATCCGCAAGCTCACGCGTGCGGACCCACTCCCGCGCGGCCTCCGAGGCGTTCCCCTCCCCGGCGACGACGAGCTCCACCTCGGGGAGACCCGGGGTGGCAGCGAGCCGCGCCAGCGCCTCCAGCAGCTCGAAGATCCCCTTGGTGTCGTCCAGCCACCCGACGAAGAGGAGCCGGACCCGCCGCCGGACGCCGTACTCCCGCGCCTCTCCGATGCGGAGGAGATCCGGCGAGGCGGTCCAGTTCTGGACCACCGGGCAGCGCTCCGCGGGGATCCCGTACACCTCCCCGAAGAAGCTCTGCCACGTATCCCCCTGGCACACCAGGTAGCTCGCGTTCGCCAGCACCGGGCGGAAGAGCCGGCGGTATCTGGGCGAGCGCCGGCTGCTGTCCATGAAGGCGCCGCCGCGCAGCGACAGGAGCGCGGGGATCCCCCGCAGGCGCGCATACCCCGCGCACAGCCCTTTCTCCAGCAGGCTCAGTCCCAGCGCCGCGAAGAGGAGGACCGCGTCGGGACGGCGGCGCTCGATGAGCCACACGACCCGCGCGACCCGGCGGGCGGCGTGCACGGCGCGCCGCAGCACGGGCGGGGGAGGCACCTCCTGCTGCGTGCTGTCCACCAGGAGCAGGTCCACCTCGTCCGGGAACGAGGAGGCGAGCAGCGCCGCGCAGGAGCTGACCATTCCCCCGTGGATCCGCTTCCCCTCCGGCGGGAACGCCCCCACGAAGAGGACGAGCGGCTTCCCCTCAGCGCCCATCGAAGTACGCACGGTGCCAGAGCGCGAGGTGCAGGCACTTCCATAGGAGGAAGCCGTGGTTCCGCCGTCCGGACACGTGGTCGTCCATGCAGGCGGTCAGGGCGCGCGTGTCGAAGATCCCCCACCGCGAGGTCGCCGGGTCGGTGAGGACCTCGCGCATGAAGCCGGCGAGCGGAGCGCGCAGCCAGTACTCGTAGGGGACCCCGAAGCCGGTCTTGGGCCCGTCCAGGACCTCGTCCGGGACGATCCCGCGGAGAGCGCGCCGCAGGATCCACTTCTTTTCCCCACGCCGCACCTTGTACGACGCGGGGAGCCCGACGGCGTAGGCGGAGAGGGCGTTGTCCAGGAAGGGGACGCGGACCTCCACGCTGTGCGCCATGGTGGACTTGTCCACCTTCTCCAGGAAGGTGTTCGGCAGGAGCACTGAAAGGTCGGTGCGCAGCATCCGCTGCACCGGGTCGAGCCCGCGGAAGCGCGCCTGGCACTCGCGGTAGGCGCGGAACGGGTCCGAGCCCCGCAGCCGCTCGCGGGCCCCGGCGCTCATGACTCGCAGGGGCGAGCTGCGCGGCGTCTCCACGGTGAGCAGGAGCGCCATGCGCAGTGCGGGATC